>CAYNCS010000014.1:18653-37981 GCA_964395875.1 uncultured Caulobacteraceae bacterium
AGATCGACTGGCCGTCATAATGCGTGTGGATGTCGACGAAGCCCGGCGTGACGATCTTACCCTGCGCGTCAATCACTTCCTTGGCGTCGCCGTCGAACGCGCCGACCGCGACGATCTTGTCGCCGACGATCGCGACATTGCCCTTGTAGGGTTCGCCGCCCTGGCCATCGACGATGGTCCCGTTGCGGATCAGAAGGTCATACTTTGCCATTGCGGTATTCCTCCAAGGTCATCGCGCCGGTGAAATAGGCGCCTTCGCGTGAGGTGTCGACGTCCACGACGCCGCGGATTCCCAAAGCTTCGCGCGCTTGCTCCAGGGGCAGGTGCAGCACGTCCTCGACCTTCATCATGAAGATCGCATCCGATCCCATGCCCACATGCGCGCCGCGCTGGATGCTGCCCACCGCGGTCAGCCAGATGTCCGGATAATGCAGCAAAGTGCGCACAATGTAACGCAGTGTGCCGAACATCATCAGCACACTGAGCTCGCCGGCCAGCTCCTGGTTCTTGATGTGTTTGAAAACATTGGTCAGACGCGCCCAATAGGGCACCAGCTCGCCCATGAAATTGAACGGGCCGCCGGTCAGGATGTGCTCGAAATCGTGCGTCTGGCCGGAACGGGTGTTGTAGAATTCCAGCTGGGTCTTGGGCTCCTTGAACGGCACGATCTGGATGTCGTAATTGCCGCCCGTCATCTGATCATAGAAGATGCGGCCCAGGCTGCCCGGCGCGTATTTCTCGAAATCCTCGATCACGAAGGTCGAGACGAAACCTTCCTTGAACCAGGCGTCAAGCTTGGGGTTCACCTTGCGCTCGTCCTCGAACATCTGCTCGATCCTGGCGTGATCGCGCAGCTCTTCGATGATCGGCAGGATCTCGTACATTTCCGCCGGCGGCGGAAAATCCTTGCCATTCTTGCGCAAGGCGATGAAAGCCAGCCATTCGCGCAGGCGAGAATTGTTCAGGTATTTCGACGACGACTTCAGGATGGAGCTTTCCGTCTCCACCGGCAGCACGCCGCGCATCAGATAGGGAACGTTCAAAACAGTCTCCTCTCAAGAAACTTTGAGTGTTTCGCCAGCGGCCCAGGCGGAAATGCGCGGGTCGCCCAGGTCGAATTGGGGGCAGAGATCGAAAAAGCTCTTGTCCGCGATCGCCACGCGCTGCAGGCGGCGCGGGATCATGCCAGTCAGATCGCAGCGCGCATGTTGCAGGGCCAGATTGTCCCAGATCACGAAATCGCCATTGTTCCAATAATGGCGATAGACATTGCTCTCGTCGTACAGCGCCGCGAAGAGGGCGCCGAGCAAGGCGTCGCTTTCCTGTTTGGAATAGCCCTCGATGCGCGCCGTCTGCATCTCGCTGATGTAAAGAACCGGCTCGCCGGTCTTCGGATGCGGCATGAGGGCCGGACGTGTCTGCTGCGGCAGGAAGGCCGGCGGATCGAATTCCACATCGCGATGAGTTTGCGTCACCGAGATCACGGTGAGCGCATCGCGGCCCTCGATCCGCGCGCGTAAATCCACGGGCAGCCTGTCGACGATCGTCACGCCATTGGCGAAGTCGGTCCAGCTCTGGCCGTCATTCACTTCCAGCGCATGCAGCGACAAAGCCTTGAACGGCTCTTCGGTGAAAGCGAGATCGCTATGGTAGCATAAGGGCGCCGCGCCCAGATTGCCGTCGGACGACAATTCCCGGTACTCGCCCTTGCTGCCCAGGACCCTGCCGAGCAGCGACATCACCGCGACCTGACGTTCTTCCGAAAGTTTCTGCTTCCGGAACACCAGTAGTTTGTGCACGGAAAATAGCGCGCGCAATTCAGCGGCCTCTGCGGCGCTGATGGGCTGCGACAAATCGCGGTCAATTTCGACCCCGAAGGGCTGCATGTGTCTGGAGGGCCAAGCAGCGCTTGCGGCCATCTCCATCCTCCCGGTATGTTGTAATTGACCAGACGGTATCGTACCGTTCGGCAAGGTACAAGTTTAAATCCACAAGACCGTCAGGCAGGATGCGCCCAGAAACCGGATTACGCTAGGACAGCGGCATGATCGCGAGTCCTTCCGCC
Organism: uncultured Caulobacteraceae bacterium; assembly: GCA_964395875.1. Taxonomy (GTDB): domain Bacteria; phylum Pseudomonadota; class Alphaproteobacteria; order Caulobacterales; family Aquidulcibacteraceae; genus JBEVJO01. The sequence continues at coordinate 20,719 of CAYNCS010000014.1, forward strand.
AAAGCGGTCTCTGCAGAAACGCAGGAAGCCGCAAGAAATTCTAACCGTGTCAGTCACTTGCTTGAGGTGGCGCGGGTGGAGTTCATGCGCGCGGGCTTCGACGCGGTTAGCATGGACGGCATCGCCCGCACCGCCGGGGTCAGCAAGGAAACGATCTACCGCTATTTCCCGGACAAGGTGGCCCTGTTTCAGGCGACTCTGGAATTTCTGGGCGAGGACTTTTCCCGTCGAGCGGAAAGTATTCCTAACATTGCCGCCGCGCCGGACGCCGCGCTCGCGCAACATGCAAAGGCGATCCGCGACACGGCGGTGGAGGGCGGGTTTCTATCCTCGGTCTGGCTGGCGGTGAGCATCGGCCGGGCCTTTCCAGATTTTGCGCGGTCCCTGCAGGCCAGCAATTCCAGCCGCCTCAAGCCGTTGCGCCGCGCGCTGCAGACCATCGCCGCGAAGCATGGATTCGAGGCCGATGTGCCGATGCACTGGGCCGCCGATTTCGGCTCGCTGGCGGTCGAGGGGCCACGCCATCTGATGGGCTGGCCGGATCTGGAAGCGCGCGATCGCGACGAACTGGCGGCGCGCACGGCGTCGTTTTTCCTACATGGCTGTCCGACAGGCGCGCCTGCGCCGTTGAGAGAGCAGGCGCGGCAGCTGACGCCTGCGCCGGAAGATCGGCCCGAGCATATCCAGACATTGCTCAACACGGCGGAGCGTCATTTCCTGTCGCGCGGGTATCAGAAAGCCAGCCTTGACGAGATCGGTGAGGAGGCGCGCGTCGGGCGCGGCACGCTCTATCGCCATTTCGGCGCCAAGTCTGGCCTGTTCGAGGCCGCGATGTGCGCCATGGCGCATCGCATCGCGCGCTACAGCCCTGCGCCGGAGATCGCCGTCGGCGCGCCGGATGCGGCGCTGTCCGATTTCCTCGAACGCGCGGCCGGGGCGCTGGCGGGCGCGGATTCCATCGCGCTGCACCGCGCGGTCATCGCCGAATCGAAACGCGCGCCTGATCTGGCGCGGGAGATCTACGAGATCATGCGCGCGCCTTGGACGCGGCCGCTCGCGGACTGGCTGGCGGCGCGGTTTCCGGCGAGCGCCGCCGAAGCGCAATGGTGCGCGATGCAGACGATCACGCTCGCCACTCTGGGCAACCGTCCGTTCACCACCGGAATTGCGCTGGATTCCGCCGCCTGCAAGGAAGCGGCCCGGCGCGCCGCCGCGTTGTTGCGCGGCGGGTTTCTTGAGGCGCTGCGCGAAGATGCGGGCGGCCAGCCTGCTTGAGAGTTTCGGGGGGCGAAACAAGGCAATCGTCAAAATTCAAAGCATCGCATTAGCGCTTCGGTGATATCTGCGCCCTATCGTCGCAAGACGCGGGAGATTTCTGACGAAGACTGGGGGGCGATGGAGAATCGCATGTCCCCGCGTTCGCCTGCGTGCACTGCTAACGCACCGTGCTCTGCAGTATCCAACTTTCCGAATTCGCCGATCTCGCTGGAGCCCTTGCACGCGCCGGCTGCGTTCGTTGACCGCGCCGCGCGCATCCTGCACGCGAATTCCGCATTCTACGCTCTGCTGGAAGGCGCCGATCTGGGCGAGGCGGACTGGATCGGCGCCTTCGAAAAGCCCGAGCGCATTCAAGCGCTCATCGACGCCGCGGAGAAATCGCATCAATTGTCCATTGCCCGCCTTCACCAGGCGGCGCGCAAGCTGAAGATCTGGCTGGTGGCGTCCGCAAACGCCTATCCCATGGCCGGCCGTCAGGAAACGGTGAGGCTGGTGTCCCTTCATTGCGCCGCCGACGCGGTGCGGCTCCATTTGGCGTTGCGCGATGAGCATCCTCTGGACGGCGCGCAGGCCTGCGCCGTGGCGCTCAACCGGCACGCCGCTTTTCTCGCGAGCGAGAATGCGCGGCGCCGCAACGTAAAGGCCCCAGAGCATCCCACGCGCCTGGTTCTGAATGCGCTCGCTGCGGCGCCAGTCCTCGAACGTCCTGCCGCCAAATAAGCGGAAGACGCGATGAACTTGGATGCCCCGCGATGCCATTGGCTCAAGCACCCAGATATTCGGCGAACAACGTGAAGGCGCGCATCGACACGCACCTCGCCGTTCAGGTCATCGCGCAGCATGAACCAGGTTCAAAGCCTCGCGAATCGAATGCGCGCGCCGGCGGATATGACAGCAGGCGCCCGCGCCCGGGCCTGCTCGTCGATTTCCGGATCTGACGCCGTCAGCACTTCACCTGCAGCGCATCCAGGAACACCTGCTGCGACAGTTGCGGCTTGCCGTTCACGCCGCGCACTTCCGCGGTGACGGAACGGCGGGCGTTCCAGTCGATCGTGAGCAGGCCGAAATTCTGGTCGCGATAGACCTCGCCCAGGCGGCGGGAGTTCGGTGGCGTCACCGGCCACACTTCCGTCAGGCCCGACGACGTGAAATCCCAGATCGGATAGGGCGTGTTGGTCTCGAGCCTCGAGATTTCGCCGTAATGCGTGTCGCCGGAAATGCAGATCAGATTGTTGGCCTTCTTCTCGCGGATGGCCTGGAAAAGGCGCTGATGATCGCGCGCGTAATTCACCCAGCCTTCCCAGCCTGCGAAATCGGCCAGAACCTGCAGGGAAGATCCGAAAACGCGCAGGTCCGCCGGCGCGGCGAGTTGTTCTTCGAGCCACTTCCATTGCGGCTCGCCGATCATCGTCGCTTCGTCTTCGGGCTGACGCGCATAGGGGCCGGGAATGCTTTTGCCGGCGGCGTGGCGTTCCTTGGCCCAGGTCTCGTAATCCTTGCCGCCCATTTCGATCGTGGTGAGCGGCGTCCGGTTCCAGCGCAGATCGGGCAGGATCAGCTGCACGCGCTGGCCCACCGGGCCAAACATGTAAGAGGCTTAGATTCCGTCGCGCGCGCGACGCGGGCTGGTTGCGCTTTCGCCCCAGAATTCCAGGAATTGCCGCTTGGATTCGTCCTTCATGGGATAATCGCCGCCGGCGTCGTTCTCGCCGAAATCGTGATCATCCCAGATGGCGCAGATCGGCACGCTCTTCTTCAGCTTCTTGAAGCCGGGAATAGCGGCCAGCTGCGCGTATTTCTTCGCCATGACGTTCGGGTCGCGCGTGTCGGCGTAGATGTTGTCGCCCAGGAAAATGAAGAGATCAGGCTTGGACTCCAGAACGGCGTCCCAGATGGGCTGCGGTTTGTCGCTTTTCGCGCAGGAGCCCCAGGCGATGCGGGTGAGGGTCTTGCCGGAGGCCTTGTGCGGATCGCCGTTGGAGGTCGCCGCAATGGCTGCGCCCGCAAGAGACGCCGCGCCGACGCCCGCCACCAATTCCCGCCGCGAAAAGCCGCTCATGCCCGCCCCCCAAAAATGCAGAAATAAAAGGTACGAAAAATAGAAGCGGCGATCCGAAGATCGCCGCCCCTTGAATGTGCAGTCTTAGAAGGATTTCCTGACCGTCACGAACGCCGAGCGCGGTGCGCCGGCGAGCAGCGTCATGTTGTCGCCGGAATTGCCGAAGCCGTTCGAACCGATCGTCGAGACATATTCCTCGTCAAGCAGGTTGGACACGTTGACCTGGATTTCCGTGCCCTTCAGCGGGCCTTCGACGCCCATGAAGCGATAACCGGCCGACAGATCGACGATCGTGTAGGACGGCACGCTTTGGTCGTTCGTGTACGTGAAATACCGCTTGTCGGTATAGGCGGCGGACACCTTGCCGAAGAACGAGCCGTTGTCGTAGCCGATCTCGCCGCGCAGCAGATTTTCCGGCGAGTCGACCACGGTCTTGCCGCGGATCGCCGCAAGCACGGCGCCGGTCGAGTCCAGAACGTTATCTTCGTACTGAGAGTCGTTGTAGGTGTACGAGCCGAAGGCCGTCCAATCCGGCGCGAACTTCCACAGGGCCGCCAGTTCGAGACCCTTGCTCTCGACGCCGCCGACGTTTTGCAGCGCGCTCGGGGCGCCGATGATGCCCGCGCCCAGAGAGCGCGACAGCAAACGGTCCTCGAACTTCACATAATACGCGGCCACGGAGCCTTGCAGCGGGCCGTACTTGAAGCGCCAGCCGCCTTCGACCGTCTTCGAGGTTTCGGGCTTCAGCGTGTCCTTGATCGCGGCGAAGCCGGCGGCCGTCGTGGAGAACGGTCCGCTCGTCGCGGAGGTTTGGAACGCGCGCATGTTCTCGGCGTAGGACAAGAACAATTGGTGGTCCGGGGTCACGCTGTAGGTGGCACCGATCTGCGGCAGGAAGCCGTCATCGGCGTCGATTTCACCGGTCTTGTCTGCGCCGACGACCGTCGTCGCCTTGTTTTCGACTTTCAGGCTCTTGAAGCCGCCGAAGACCGAGAGCTGATCGGTGACTTGCCAGGTGTCCTGCAGGTAGAACAGGGTCGTCTTCGTGTTGAAGTCGTATTCCCACTGCGTGAAGAACGGATTGACCTGGAAGTTCAGCGAGTCGCGGCCCTGCGTCGCACGGTTGAGGCCGTAGAAACGGCGGGCTTGATTGAAATCGTTGTCTTCATACCAGAAGCCGCCTTCGATTTCGTGCGCGCCCAGGGTCCACTTCAGATTGCCGAGGAAGCCGGTGCGATCGATTTCGTATTCAGTCGTGCGAACCGAGATCGGCGACGGATTCGTGATCGGATCGCCGGATGCGCTCGGCGCGCCCAGGGGCGTTCCGACATACGGCGTGTACCAGAGGCCCTGGCCTTCGTTCTGGTGGTTGTAGACCTGCGCCGAAACGTCAAGCGTATCGGTGATCGGATATTCGAACTTGATCGACGACAGAAGGTCGTCACGCAGACCGGCGGCGTCGGCGTAGGCGTCGTCGATCGTGCCGATCGGCGAGGGATAGACCGTGCCGGCGCCGGCATTGGTGATGGCCGCGCCCGTATCGCCGCGATTGTTGCCGATATCGGCGATTTGCTGGATCAGCGCCCAATTGTTGGAAATGTTGTCCCAGTCGTAGCCGAGGCGATCGATCATATCCAAGGACAAGTCCTGGTAGTCGTTTTCGCGGCGTTCGGACCAGTTCACGAAGCCGGTGAGCTTGCCGGCGCCGACCGGCTGCTCAGCGTTGAAGTTCACTTGCTGCTGGCGCTGTTCGCCTTCGCCCTTCCACTTGTCGGCGGTTTGATAGGCGTAGGACAGCGAGGACTTCAGGCCCATGCCCGGCAGTTCGCCCAGATCGCCGCGGACATAACCGCGGAACGTGGCGTCGGAGCCGCCGGTGAAAGCGGTGGTGAGGCCCATTTTGTCGGAAGGTCCGCGCTGCGCGAACTGCACGGTGCCGCCGAGATTGCTGGCCGAAGCCGTGCCCAGAGCGCCCGAGCCTTGCGCCACTTGCACTTCGGCGAGATTTTCAGAAATGGCGGCGCGCGAAATGTGCAGGCCGTTGTGGTTGCCGTAGGTCATATCGCCCAGCGGCACGCCGTCCAGCGTGAAGCCCAATTGGTTCTGGTTGAAGCCGCGGATGCTGATGCGGGTCGACCATTCGTAATTGCCCAGCGGGTCGGCGGACTGGAAGGAGACGCCCGGCAGGCGTTCAATCACCTTCAGCGCGCTCGTGCCCGGCGTGTTGATCGCGATCACTTGATCGTTCACCGCCGCCGTCTGGCGCGTCTGGCCCTGGCCGAAAACGATGATGTCGCCCGTCGTGTCCGTCGTTGCGGCGGCGTCAGTCGCCCCTTGCGCGTGCGCCACGCCCGCCCACAGCGCCATCAATGCGACGCCGGTCAGAATTCTCTTGCTCATACAAACCCCCATATTCTCGCACTGCAGCGCAGCGCGTTCGGGAGGGCGGCTAAGGAAGTTTTGTTACGGAGCGATCACAGACGCGCGACGGCTTTATGAAGGGGCGAGATGCCGCGTTTGTGTGGCGCCAAAGTCAACATGCCTTCGAAAATCCGGCGCCGGGGGCGGATGTTTATGCGCAGATATGGACGGCTTTTTTCATCCCAGGCTTTTGCAAAATCGTCACAGATAGCGCCTAACGACGTCGTGCTGAGGGGTTCAATGAGCTGGCGCTGGAAAGCGGGAGAGTCGGTGCGCGCCATTGCGGCGTTGACCGGAATGATGGCCGCGTCCGTTTCGCCCGCCTTCGCGCAGGACCGCGCAGGAAAAACAGGGCAGGCGGGCGATCCCATCGTCGTCAGCGCCCTGCGCGGCGACGAGAGCACGCAGATCGACCGCAAGATCTTCAAGGTCGAAACCGACATCCAAAGCTTCACCGGTTCGGCGGCGGACGTTCTCAACAAGATCCCGTCGCTGGACGTCGATACGGATGGCCGCCTGAGCCTGCGCGGGGATTCCAACGTCACGGTGCTGATCGACGGCAAGCCCTCCGGCCTGACCGGCGGCGATGCGCTGACGCAGCTTCCGGGCAAGGACATCGCGCGCGTCGAGGTGATGACCAATCCGCCGGCGGAGTTCAAAGCCGAAGGCTCGGGCGGAATCGTCAACATCATCACCAAACGACATCAGGGGGCCGGCCTGTCCGGCAGTTTTGCGCTGAGCGGCGGCGAGGAGGGGCGTTATCAAGGCGGCCTGTCCGGCGCCTACAATTCCAAGAAGTTCGGATTGTCCGGCACGCTCAATTTCAAACAGGACGTTCGTGAACGGCGGGTGGACGACAGCACAACGGTGTTTGCGCCGTTCACAACGTCTGATCAAACGATCGTAGAGAAAGGCAAGCGGCAATCGCCGGGCGTGAAGCTGGGAGCCGATTACACGTTCGACGGCGGCGACAAGCTCTCTTTGTCTTTTTCGCGCAATGAGCGCACGGGCGAACGCACCTCCGAGCAGGATGGACGGACGGAAGACGCGTCCGGCGCGCTGACGCGCGCGTCCAGCCGGCGCGGGCGCGCGAACGAGTGGCGCCTCGATCATGACGCGCGCGTGGATTACAGCCGCGCTCTGTTCACCGACAAGGATCAGCTGAAGCTCAGCCTGTTCCAGACCGCACGGCGCGAGCGCAACGATTATACGACGCTGACCAGTCCGGTCCTCCCCGTCGCCAACCCGCAACTGGATCAGTATCGACAAAACGCCGACCGCACGAAGACCGAATTCCAGGCCGACTATGAATTGCCGCTCGATGGGCGGACCTTCAAATTCGGCTACGACGCCGAGCACAATTTCAACCGCTACAATTATCCCGGCCAGACGCTGGACGTCGTCACCGGCGCCGTGACGCCCTATTCCAGCGTGGGCAACGACTTCCGCTACGATCAATGGATCAACGCCGCCTACGGATCGTTTCAGACGCAGCTTGGCGATTTCGGATTGCTGGCCGGTCTGCGCCTCGAACAGACCGACCTGGAGACGCGCCAGTCGCAAGGAGCAATGATCAACAATACGGACGATCTGCGCCTCTATCCGTCGCTCCATATCGAACGCGAAACAAGCGAGGGCGGGAAAGTCTCCGCCAGCTATAGCGTGCGTACGACCCGGCCCGAGCCGGAGGATCTCAATCCCTTCGTCGATCGCCGCGATCCGCGCAATCTGCGCGCCGGCAATCCGCTACTGAAGGCCAAGCGCACGCAATCGTTTGAAGTGGGCTACGAGCATGACGGCAAGGCGCTGACCTATCACCTCACCGCCTATTTCCGCCTGCACAAAAACGTCGTCAGCGACGTGACGCAGGCGCTGGACGCGGACACGGTGCTGGTGACGAAGATCAATCTGCCGGAAGAACGGGCCGGCGGCGTGGAGGTGGGGGTCAGCGGCAAGCTGCCTTATCGCGTCTCCTATAATCTCAGCGGAAATTTGTATTACGACGAGATTGATCCCGGAGTTTTCGCCGCCGGCGATCGCTCGAACGTCACGGGCAATGCGAAAGCCAGTTTCGACTACAAGCCCACCAAGGCCGACACCTGGCAGATCAGCGTGAATTATACGGGCGAGCAATTGATCGCGCAGGGAACCATTCAACCACGAACAATCGTGAACGCCGGCTACCGGCATCAATTCAGTGATCGTTTCGCGGGCGTCGTGACGGTGACGGACCTGTTCAACGGCATGCACCAGCACCGCATCTTCCAGACGCCCGATCTGCGCGACGATTACGATCGCCAGATTTTGGGCCAGGTCGTGTCCGTGGGGCTTGTTTATACCTTCGGCGGCAAAGCGAAGCAGAAGGACAAGGCCTTTCAATACGATGAAGGCCAATAACGGGCGCCGAACATTTCAGCAAAAGCGGCCTACAAATTTGTGAGTGCGATCCTGCCTTGCGCTGGAACCGTCGAGTCGCCAATAAGGGGCTCATGCCAAAAGCACCATCAAACCCGAACCGCGTCATCCATGCGGCTTTGGCGATTGCGGTTGCGGCCCTGATTGCGTGGGGCACGCTCCAGAAAGAAGACCCCATTCCGGATTTCTTCCAGGATCAGGACAAGCTGGAGCACATCGTCGCGTTTGGCCTGTTTGCAGCGACCCTCGCTTACGCATTGCCACGCCGCTTCGTCTGGGCGGCCGTGTTGACCACCGCGCTGATGGCCGTGGCCGTGGAATATGGGCAGAAAGCCTGGTTCCCGACGCGTAGCTTTTCCTATGCCGACGCCGCAGCGGGCATTCTGGGCGCCGTGGTGGCGGGTGCGCTCGCGATGGCGCTGTTCGCCTGGCGAAAGCGCGCCGGCGCAATTTCCTTCAGGGATGAGAAGTAGGCGGATGATTTACCGCTGATTAAGCGGCTATGCGCCGTGTGCGGCCGCCGGGCAGGTGCGCGCATATCGACGCGGTGGAGATGACGGGGAATTGGCGTCGCCGCAAGGCTCCGGATGCGCCGATGGCTTCGGTGGACATTTCTTTTTCTATGAAATGAAGAACCAGAGTCCGCGAAGCCCGAAGAGCGGAGCGGAATGGTGGGCGTGACAGGGATTGAACCTGTGACCCCTACGATGTCAACGTAGTGCTCTCCCGCTGAGCTACACGCCCGATCCAGATAGGCAGATCGCCGGGAGGCCGGTTCATAGGTCGGGCGGCCTTGAAAGGCAAGACCTGACTTTCACCGGCGTCGAAACGGGAAAAGATCGCCTTAAGCGGCGATGACGCGGTCCACTTCGGCGACGAGGTCGCGCAGATGGAACGGCTTGGACAGCACCTTGGCGTGGCGGGGGGCAGGCGCGCCGGAAGACAGCGCCACGGCCGCGAAGCCGGTGATGAAGACGATTTTCATGCCGGGATCTATTTCCGAGGCGCGGCGGGCCAATTCGATCCCGTCTAGGCCCGGCATGACGATGTCCGTCAGCAGAAGGTCATAGGTCTGCGTCTCAAGCGCGACCAGCGCTTCCTCGCCGTCGCCGAACGTGTCGATCTGGTGGCCGGCGCGCTGCAGCGCCTTGCCCAGAAAGCCCCGCAGGGAATCGTCATCTTCGGCCAGGAGAATTCGCGCCATGGATCAACCCGCATCTCGCCGCGCCGGTCCTTAACCAGCCACGCAGCATAACCCCAAATCGTGTGCTTCAGGAATAGCCTAGAAATTCAAAGAAGCCCTTAATCGCAGCCCGCGACCGGCCCGGTCATGCGGTTTTGGCGCATTATTCCCAAATTCGCACGGGACCGCCGCAGCCGGGGCCGGTTTGGGCGGCGCCCAATTTCTTTCCGCGCCTTAACCAGAAGAACCGAATGGATCGCTTGACGGACAGGCAGCCGCGACCCAAGCTTTCAATTAATGAAGGCGATTTTGGATCAGGCCGCGCCATTTCCGGCGCCAGCCACGGCGCTGGGCGAGGCGTCTGCGCGGGCGGATTATTTGCGGCCTTCCGAAGGGCCGCCGCCGCTTTTCGACGAGAGCGAAGCCGCTTTCGAAGTTTTTGGGCCGAGCATTGCGCCCGCGCCGATCCTTTTCGCTTCGCCGCATAGCGGCCGTCGCCTGCCCCGGGACTTTATCGAGGCGGCGCGCTGGCCTGCAGCCAAACTGGCCGAACGGATTGGCCGTCTGGAAGACCGCTATGTCGACGAGCTGTTCGACGGCGTCTGGGATTATGGCGGCGTTTTTCTGAAGGCCCTGGTGCACCGGGCTTATGTCGACCTGAACCGCGAGCCCTACGAGCTCGACCAGTCCATGTTCGCGGAAATCCTGCCCGATTATGCGAATACGCGTTCGCCCAGGGTGCTGGCGGGCCTCGGCGCCATCGCGCGGGCGGCCGGGGAGGGCGGCGACATCTATGCGCGGAAATTGTCGCTGGGGGAGCTGGAGACCCGGCTCGAGCGCGTGCACCGGCCCTATCACGAGGTGACGCACGCCATATTACAGGACCTGCGCGCGCAATTCGGCTTCGCGGTGCTGCTGGATTGTCATTCCATGCCCAGCGGCCAGCCGCGCAAACCCGCCGACATCGTGCTGGGGGACCGTTACGGGGCGTCCTGTGCGCCCTGGGTGACGGATCTGGCGCAGGAGATTCTGAGCGGCCTGGGCTTCGGCGTGGCCCGCAACAATCCCTATGCGGGCGGCTACATCACCCAGACCTATGGCGCGCCGAAGCGGCAGGTGCATGCGCTGCAGCTGGAATTGCGGCGCGATCTCTATATGGACGAGGAAACGCTGGAGAAGCATGAGGGCTTTGAGCGGGTGCGCGCGGCCATGGCCCAGTTCTCCGGCCTTTTTTGCGATGCGATAAAAGCCCGGGGCGCCTGAACGCGGCGCGGCCTGCATCTGGCAAGGCCCTGATTCTCGAAAAAAAACGCCGCGGCCGAGGCCGCGGCGAGTTTCTAGGGAGGAAACGCCCGAGATGGGCGGCGGCGTGCGACGCCGCGACAACTCCTATTTACATTGCGCCGCACAATAAGCAAGCGCTGAATCCGCGTTTGAGCGGTCGTGTCGCAGCCGGAATATAAAAAGCAAATCAAAAACAAATATTTGGCAATTCCAGAAAAATGTTGCAACGCACACAAGGCTGCTATGCGCTTCTGCAAGGCGCGCGCGGCACGAGCTTTGCTGAAGGTCTTCCCGACTGGCGTGCATTTTGGACCGCACGCTTTAATGGCTTCGGCCGGAGAGGGATGATGGCCAACTCGATCGATCTTCACGTAGGCAAGAGACTGCGGCGCCGCCGCCGTTTGCTCGGCATGACGCAGCAGCAGCTGGCGTCGTCCGTCGGCATCCGGTTCCAGCAGATTCAAAAGTACGAATCTGGCGCCAATCGCATCACTGCGAGCCGCCTGTATGAACTGTCCACCGCCTTGAGCGTTGCCGTTCAATACTTTTTTGAGGGCCTGCAGCCCGTTTCGGCGACCGCCGAAGCCGCTGCGAACGAAAACGCGGACATTTCCCCGGACGTGATGTCCCAAAAGGAAACGATGGAGCTGCTCCGGGCCTATTACCGCCTGGGCGAGCGTCCGCGCCGCCGCCTGCTCGACCTCGCCAAGGCGCTGCAGGAAGATGCGTCCGACGCCGCCTAATAGCGGCCCGGATCCAAGACCAATTCGCTGTCCCCTCTCGACCTGTTCCAGTCCCGTATTGCCGATGCGGGACTGGAAAGCCGGGTCGACGCCCTGTCCGCTTGGACAAGAAGGGCTTCAGAACCCTCCATTGGATCAAAATGATCCGGCGGAGGGTTTGGCGTTCTGGAAACACGCAGGTTTTCGTGCGCTAATTCGGGACGCTGTCACGCACGCGTGCTATGGTTCACCAGATTGGGGCGGACCTGCATGCAGCCTGAGACTTTCGCTTCCGGAGAACCCCTGCCGGCGACCGACGCCGAAATCAGGGACTTTACGTCATTCGCCGAAACGCTGGCCGACGCGGCCCGGGAGGCGATCCTCCCTTTTTTTCGCGATGAGCACGCGCTCGAGAACAAGGCCAAATCGGGGTTTGACCCGGTCACGGCCGCCGACCGCGCCGCCGAACAGGCGATGCGCGACCTCATCGCCAAGAAATATCCCAAGCACGGCATCATCGGCGAGGAATTCGCCGAGAAGAAAAGCCGCTCCGGCTATTCCTGGGTGCTCGACCCGATCGACGGCACCCGCGCCTTCATTTCCGGTCTGCCGTCCTGGGGCGTGCTGATCGGTCTGGTGCAGGAAAGCCGGCCGATCGTCGGCGTGATCGACCAGCCTTATATCGGCGAGCGTTTCTTAGGGTTTCCGGGCGGCGCGGTGTTCAAGCGCGGCGGCCAGGAGCACCCCTTGACCACGCGCCCTTGCGGCCATCTGCGTGAGGCCGTGCTGTCCACTACCGACCCGTATCTTTTTGAGGGCAAGGAAGCGCAGGGTTTCGACCAGGTGCGCGCCGCCGCGCGCCTGACGCGCTACGGTTATGATTGCTACGCGTATGCGATGCTGGCCTCGGGCCATATCGATCTGGTGATCGAATCCGGGCTGAAACAACATGACGTCGCCGCTCTGATCCCCGTCATCCAGGGCGCCGGCGGCATGGTCACCAATTGGCGCGGCGGGCCTGTGTTCATGGGCGGACAGATCATCGCCGCGGGCGATCAGCGCGTGCACGCCCAGGCGCTGGTGGCGCTGAAGCGCGCCGCCGCCTGACCCAACCCCAAACCGCGAGGCCCCGATGACTCAGGAAACCAAACGCACCGGCGGCTGTCATTGCGGGGCGGTGCGGTACGAAGTGACCATTCCTGGCGGCGACAATGACGGCCTTGGCATGGTGATCGAGTGCAATTGCTCGATCTGCCAGAAGCGCGGCTTGTTGCTGTTCTTCGTGCAGCCCGACCAGTTCAGGCTGACCGCCCAGCCCGACAGCCTGCAGGATTATCTCTTCAATAAAAAGCAGATTCATCACGTGTTTTGTCCGACCTGCGGCATCGAATCCTACGCCATGGGCAAAACGCCCACGGGCGCGGAGATGGTGGCGGTGAACGCCCGCTGTCTGGACGACATCGACGTGGCGGCCCTGAAGACGCGGCCGTTCGACGGCAGAAAACTTTGAGCGCACGCGGAATCGCCTGATTCTCCGGACTGGGTGATTCGGCAGGCAGCGGGCGCCCGGCAGAATGGGGAAAAGCGCGCATGAGCCTCTGGTTGAAAATCCCGCTTTCTGCGCGCGTGTTCTTTGGATTGCTGCTGGGAATTGCGGCTGGCTACGGACTGCAGATCGCGGCGAACAGCGGGTCGGCCCTGGCGCACGACGCCGTGGGCTGGATCAAGGTCGCCGGCGATTTCTTCACCGCCATCATCAAGATGCTGGTTGCGCCCTTGGTGTTTCTCACCGTGGTCGCGGGCGTGGTGTCGCTGGGCTCCTTGCGCAAGATTCGCGGCGTCGGCTTTCGTGCGGTGTTCGTTCTACTTTTCACAACCGCCATCGCCGCCTGCGTCGGCGCGGCCCTGGGCTATTTCTTTCAACCGGGCGCCGGGTTCGATCCCTTCGCGCCGCCGTCCGCGCCGATGCTGGGCGCCAATGCGCCGACCGTCGCCGAACAATTGCTGGGCCTGGCGCCGGAAAACCCGGTGGCCTCCATGGCGCGCGGCGACGTGCTGCAGATCTTCGCCTTCGCGCTGCTTTTCGGCATCGGCCTGAACTTTGCGCGGGAGAACGGCGCGGCGGCCGCGCGCGCGCTCGAAGGCGCGGCCGAGGCGATCATCAAGGTCAGCGGCGGCGTGATGGAGCTGGCGCCGTTCGGCGTGTTCGCCCTGATGCTGTCCACCGCAGCGACCACCGATCTGCTGGCTCTGGCGCCGATGGCGAAGCTGATCGCGCTGCTGTATGCGGGCTGCGCCGCGCATGCTTTGATCGTCTATGGCGGTCTGGTGCGCATCGTCTGTAATCTGCCCTTCCTGCGCTTTCTTGGCGGCGTGCTGACGCCTTTTTCGGTGGCCGTGTCCACCACATCCTCCAACGCCTCGATCCCCGCGACCATGCACGCGGTGGAGCGCAATCTGGGCGTCTCCAACCGGGTGGCGAGCTTCGTGGTCTCGCTGGGCGCGACGGTGAACAAGGACGGCACCGCCATGTTTCTGGCGCTGGTGGCCTGTTTTGGGGCGCAGGCTTATCAAACGGCGCTGACGCCGGCCTCTTATGGGCTCATCGTCGGCATGTCGGTTCTGGGCGCGGTCGGCGCGGCGGGCATTCCGGGCGCGGGGCTGATCATCTCTTCGCTGGTCCTGTCCGCCGTGAACGTGCCTTTGGAGACCATCGCCATGCTGGCCGCGATTGACCGTATTATGGACATGCCGCGCACGGCATTGAACGTTTTGGGCGATTGTTCGGCCTCGGTGGTCGTCGCCAAGTGGGAGAACGAACTCGACCGGGATATCTTCCGCGGCAAGAAGGGTCCCATGGACGAATTGGTGACCGACGAATCGCCCGCCAAGCAACAGGCCTGACGCATGAGCAGCACCAAGAATCCTGAGGAGTTCGCGAACAATCTCGAAGCCATCATGGGCGCGAACCAGGACATGCTGAACGACGTGCTGGCGGATCTGCTGGCCGTCATGCCGCCGGATCAGGCGGAGGCGATGAAGCGCACGCTGATGTCCATTCACGACGAATACGAAACGGACATGGCCAACCTCATCAAGCAGACGCGCGCCGACGCCGCGCGCCTTGAGGACGGCGAGGACGGCACGAAATGACCCGCGCGCCGTCCGGCGCATCCGGCGCGGCGCCGTATTTCCCGGCGTTTTTCGATTTAAGCGGCCGCAAAATGCTGGTGGCGGGCGGCGATTCCGCTTCGGCCGCCAAGGCCGCCGCGTTTGCCGAAGCGGGCGCGCGCGTGCTGCTGGTCTCGCCGTTTCCCGGCGATGAAGCGCTCGCTTTGGCGCCGGAGGTACGCATCGCCCATCGCGGCTGGCTGTTCGGCGATGTGATCGATTGTTTTCTGGTTTGCGCCGGGCCGCGTCTGGGGCAGGGCGCGGTGGAGCGTCTCGCTGGCGCGGCCGAGGCGGCGGACGCGCTCTTTTACGCCATCGACCGGCCGGCCTTTTCCGATTTCTCCAGCGGGTCTGCGGTGCGGCGCGGCGCACTGTCGATCGGCATTTCCACGGCGGGCGCCGCGCCCGCGTTCGGCCAAACGCTGCGGCGGCGGATCGAAGCCATGCTGCCCGAGGCGGCGAGCGCGTATCTCCCGGCGGCGGACGCGCTGCGCGCCAAGGTGCGCGCGAAACTGGACGGCGCGCCGCGCCGCAGATTCTGGGCCGACGCGGCGGATGCCGCGTTCGATCTGATGCAGAGCGCGGATGCGCCGCATACGGAACAAGCATGGGCGGCCTGGCTGCAAGCCCGCCTGAACAATGCAGCGGCGGACCCGGCGCGCCTGATCGTCATTCCGGCGCCCGCATCGCTGGATGATGTGACATTGGGGCAGGCGCGCGCCCTATCGCGCGCGGACGTGGCTTTCATTCAGCAGGGCGCGCACGAGGCCTGCCTGTCGCTCCTGCGCCGCGAGGCCGAGCGGCGTGCGATCGCAAATGTCGAAGAGGCGCGGGCCGCGCTGGAAAATGTACCGCCGGGCCAGATCGCCGTGGCGATCGTGCCGCTGATGGAGTCTTGAAACCCCACAATTATCCCGGCCAAGACTGTGAAGCGATAGCGAAGCAGCGCGCGTGCCGGGATGACGGCTGTACCGACAAATCGAGATGGCCCCACGACACCATCATTGCGGAATGGGGCGGGTGACGGCTACTGGCCCAATCTCCGCCTCTCAATAATTGCGTGATTCATCCCTCGTGCTGCTCTTGCCGAACCGCCTGGAAAGGCCCGCGAAGTATTCCGTGATTGTACGCGGTGCCAGTAAATGTTGGTATTTAGGGATGGTATCCCAATGATATTCTCGGCCACATGGGCATGGTGTTGAGGTGAGTGATGCAAATGCGCAGCGGAATAACTATACGCGCTCTTGCTGGGTATATTTCGGTGCTCGCCTACTTTACCTCAGGACCGTGCTTATCCCAGGAGGTTTCCAGGTCCTGGGAGCTACAAAGTCCGGACCCTGTGGCCCCCATTTATCGCTCCCAGACGCCGCACGGGTGGCTTGTCCGAGTCGGCAAAGAGGTAGCTTACATCCCAGATCCCAAGCACACCTGGGGCAAAGGCGTAGCAGGATTTACTAATTGCGTGTCTGAGCGCGGAGACCTCGTGCGCTTCCACCCACAGGCAGCAGCGCATCCTGATCCACTTTGCGTGCCCTCGATTAACGATTGGTGGTCAAATGATGTGTGGATCGCCCGCTCAAGTGTGGTCTCTGTGCAGCCGATGCCTGATGATTCGAGTGGTTTTTCTGTCGTCGCTACGACGAGCGGTCCCATTATTGTGGCAGGAGATCCGTCTGTCGTAGCCGCCCGATTAGGATCGGAAGGTCCCCCTGAATCGCATCCATTGCGATGAAATACGGGAGAGGACCTTACGGCCACGCATCCGCTTGTTTCGGAGTTCCTCAGCGGCGCGCCTCGCATATTCACCCCCTTGCTCGTGCTTCAAATTAGCGCGGGCGCGCGGAAGCAGGGTAACTCTCACACGAATGGGGCCATTTGATAGGCGTTGAACTTCTATGCAGCCCTCCGGCGAGAAGTCGCCACTCGCAAAAAAACTCCCCGCGCCGCGCGCCCCTCAAACGCCGCGCCCTTCATCCAGAATAATCTCATCATATTTGAACGGGCCGCCCACGAGGGGGCGGAGCGATCCGGGACTGTTCCCGTCGAGATCGCGGATGCCGTATTTCTGCGCCTGCTCCGCGCCGATCACCGTGCAGCCTGAAAGGTCCATCATGTTCGGGTCCTTGTGGATCGCGGCGATGACGCGGCCGGTGAAATCCGGCGTCTCGGCCATGGCCAGCAGCGCGTCGAACTGGCCCGGCCGCTCGGCGACGGCGGCCCTGGTGCGCTCGGTCTTCAGAATACCCATCCAGATGCACACAGACGCGCAGCCATAGGGACGCAGCTCCACCGCGATGTCGGCGGACATTTTGTCCGTACCCGCCTTTTGCGCGCCATAGGCCGGACCGTGCGTGTAGGACACCGCGCCCGGCGCAGAGGTGAAAATCATCAATCCGCCGGGCTTCGCCGCGAGCAACGGCGCCGCCGCATGCGCCGCGACATAGCTTGAGCGCAGACCGACATTGAGGATGTCGACCATGTTTCTCGGCTTCATCCAGAACGGACCAGGCTGGATCAGATCGTCGTGTAAGGTGGTGGCGTTGTTGACCAGAATGTCGAGGCGCCCCTGATCGCGCGCGACGGCGTCGAACAAGGCTTGCACGGATGCGTCGTCGGCATGGTCGCAGGCGTCACGCTCATCCTGGTCGCGTTGACCTTCCTGCCCATGCTCGCGCTGGGCCCCCTTGCTGAAGGAATTCACTGACCATGACTGTCACCGCAGTTGAAGCC
>CAYNCS010000015.1:0-36983 GCA_964395875.1 uncultured Caulobacteraceae bacterium
GCGTGCTGCGCATGCGCTTCGGCATCGGCATGAACACCGACCACACGCTGGAAGAAGTCGGCCAGCAATTCTCGGTGACGCGCGAACGCATCCGTCAGATCGAAGCGAAGGCGCTGCGCAAGCTGAAGCACCCGAGCCGGAGCCGGAAGCTGCGGAGCTTCCTGGATAACTAAGGTTCAGGCGCCGAGCGGTCTTGGACGGGAGGGACGACATATGTCCGAGAATACGCGTCAGATCGAGATCGATGAAGGCACGGCCAATGCGCTTGAGGATGCCGCCGCGGCGCGCGGTTTGAGCCTCTCCCAATTGCTAGCAAGTTGGGCGCAAGATGCGGCAAATGACGCCGATGACATAAGCGAGCTCGATCGCCGCTGGTCGCGTGCTCAAGCTGCTGGCGCCGTGTCCAATAGTCAGGTCGTTGAGTGGTTGGAGACTTGGGGTAACGCCGACTTTAAACCGTTTTCCGCAAAATGAGATTGGAATGGTCGAGGGACGCCATTGCGGACCTTGACCGCTTTGCCGTGCATCTGAGGGCAGAACGCCCAGAGCTCGCGGCGACTATCGGTAGTGCGATCATCGAGCAAGCAAAATCGCTGGAGCGACATCCTGAATTGGGCCGCCCCTTGGGGCGCGGCGGCGTTTATCGCCAATTGGCGTTGCGTGTTGAAGGTGCGATCTACCTGTTCCAATACCGTTATGACGGAACCCGCCTTATGATGCTGCGTGTGTTCCATCATAAGGAAACGCGGGGCGCTTAGCAGGCGTCCATGCGCGGCATGAAACCTGTCGGGAGTAGTGATCCATGCCCCACCCCATTCGCGTCGGCATTGGCGGCTGGTCATACGAGCCTTGGCGCGAGACGTTCTATCCCAAAGATGTGACGGCGAAGAAGGAGCTGGCCTACGCGTCGAGCAAAGTGACGGCGATCGAGATCAACTCCACCTTCTATCGCAATCAGACGCCCGCCGTATTTAAGCGGTGGGCGGATGAAACGCCGGACGATTTCGTCTTCACCGCCAAGGCGCCGCGATTCACCACCGCCAAGAAAACGCCCGGCGAGATCAAGGAGGCGATCCTCTGGTTCGTCGACGGCGGCGTGCGCGAGATGGGCAAGAAGCTCGGCGCCATCAATTGGCAATTCCAGGCGGGACGCAAGTTTGACGCCGATTACTTCAAGACGTTTCTGGGCGCCTTGCCGCAGGAGCGGGGCGGCGGGCAATTGCGGCACGCGATCGAGGTGCGGCACGCCTCCTATAACGATGAGGCGTTCTACGACCTCCTGCGAAAGAACAAATGCGCGCTCGTGTCGGCGGACGACCCGGATTGGCGGATGGACGATATTGAAACCGCCGATTTCGCCTATACGCGCTTGCAGCAGGCTGACCCTGAGGTCGAGACAGGCTATCCCGTCAAGGCGCTCGATGCCTGGGCCAAGACGCTGAAAGGCTGGGCGAAGACGCGCGATGTGTTCGCGTTCTTTATCGCCGGCGCCAAGGAGCGCAATCCGGCGGCGGCGCAGGCGCTGATCGGGCGCCTTAGGTAGTTAGCGCTTCTCGATATGAAAGGGCGTCTGACGGCGTCACGCGTTGTAGCCGCCATCGACGTTCAGAGTTGCGCCGGTGATGTAACCGGCTTGCGCGCTGGCGAGGAAGGCAACCATCGCGGCCACGTCCTCGGGCTGACCGAATTCGCCCATCGCTAAAGCCGCTTTGGCGGCGCCGGCCCATGGGCCGTCTGCGGGGTTCATATCGGTGTCGATGGGGCCCGGCTGGATGACGTTGACGGTTATGCCGCGCGGCCCAAGGTCCCGCGCCGCGCCACGCGTCAGTCCAGCCACGGCCGCCTTGGTCGCCGCATAAACAGCCCCGCCGGCGAACGGAATGCGATCGCCGTTGACGCTGCCGATGGTGACGATGCGCCCGCCGCGCTGCATGAGGCGTGCGGCCGCCTGTATGGCGACGAACACCGCGCGCACATTGATGGCGAAGCACGTGTCGAAATCTTCCAGCCGCATGTCCTCGATTGACGCTGGAACGCCCATGCCCGCGTTGTTGACAAGGATGTCGAGGCCGCCGAATTCGCGGGCGGTTTCGGCCACCGCGCGCTCAACCGCCGCCGCGTCGGCGGCGTCCGCCTGGATCGCGATGGCGCGCCCGCCGTCGGCGGTAATCTGCGCCACGAGATCGCGCGCCCGGTCCGCCGAAGCCGAATAGGTGATCGCCACCGCGGCGCCGTCCTCGGCCAGCCGCCGGGCGATGGCTGCGCCAATGCCGCGCCCGCCGCCGGTGACGAGCGCTATCTTTTCCGAAAGGCTCTTTTGCATTGCATCTCTCTCCGCTGGCTGGCGTCTAACTCTTATTCCGCAGAGCGGCGCCACTTCTTTGCGCACAGCCCTTCTTTAATTGGCGCCGCGCGCTATGCGGGCTTATATCCTTGGCATGAACGCTCCCCACCAACCTGCCTTGCCCTTGCCGGCGGCCACCGTGCTGCTCCTGCGCGAGCGGGGCGAACGGCTGGAGGTGTTCATGGTGCGCCGCAACAGCGGCATGGCGTTCATGCCGGGCGCATTGGTGTTTCCGGGCGGTCGGGTGGATATCGGCGATTGCGACCGCTCCTTGCGACCGCTGTGCGGCGACGTGGGCGACATCAGCGACCGGGAACTGGCGTATCGCGTGGCGGCCGTGCGCGAGGCCTTCGAGGAAGCGGGCGTCCTGCTCGCGCGCGATGAAACCGGCGCGTTCGTCTGCGGCAAGCGGCTGGATAGCCTCGCGGCCTATCGCCCGCTGCTCGAGAAGGATCAGATCACGATCGGCGATTTCCTGCGCGAAGAGAAACTGACGCTGGCGTGCGACGCCATGGCGTTCTGCGCGCATTGGGTCACGCCGACGGATCATCGCATCCGCTTCGATACGCATTTCTTCCTGGCGCCGACGCCGGACGATCATCTGGGCGCGCACGACGGATCGGAATCGGTGGATTCGCTGTGGGTGTCGCCTTCCGATATCCTGGCGCAGAAGGATGCGGCGGACTGGTACATCCTGCCCCCGACGGAAGTGAATTTGCGGCTGCTGCTGCGCAGCCAGACCGTGGACAGCGCCATAGCGCTGGCGCGCGGGGAAACCATCCCGCAGATCGGCGACGGTGGTGATCCCCGCTTTCCCGACATCAAGATGCGCGTGCCGCCGCAATTGCAGCGGACTCAGACGTTCAGTCCATCCGGTAATTGAAGCTGACGCTGACGCGGGCGCTCTTGGCCGTGTTGGGCGTCACTTCGTGCCGCAGAAAGCTTTCCCAGAGGATTACGTCGCCGGCTTTGGGCGCCAGATAGATGAAGGTCCGCTCAGGCTCCGGTGCGTCCTCGGCGCGGGGCGGCGCGGCCATCATCAGCGGCAGGCGCGGGTCCTCGAATTTCAGCGACGAAGCGCCGGGCGGAACGTCCACATAATAGGTGCCGGAAATCACGGAATGCGGATGAATGTGGCCGGTGTGCGCGCCGCCTGGCTCCAGCACGTTCACCCACAGGGAATCCAGGGTCAGCTTTCGTCCGGCCATCGCGAAGTGCAGCTCCTTCGCGAAGGCCTGCACGGCCTTGTCGAGATGCTTCTTCAGGTCGGCGAAGTTCGGATCGCGCTTGGGCAGATCGTTGAGCGAGGCATAGGACGTATAACCCTTATAGGCCTTGTCCTTGCTCCAGGCCTGTCCGGCGCGATCCTGCGCCGACAGATCGCGGCAGGAGACCAGCAGGGTTTTGTTCAACGCCGCCGAGTCGGGCAGCGCGGCCCGATAGATCTTGGTGACGAAAAGGGTGTTGATGCTCGCCATGGCTGCTTTCTAGCAGGCTCCGGGGAGCGCTGCAGCTTCTCCGTTGGAGGATGACCACCGGTGCGCTCCACGGATTTTGCAGAACTTCTGCGATTAGGGATTTACGATGTCCGAAATAGAAGCTACACCTAATTAAGGATACGGTGTATCTCTAATAGACTTTCAGGAGCCAGATCAATGAATCAGCGTCTCGACTATTTCCGCGCCTCGCCCGCCATTTTGAAAAAGTTCTTCGACTTCTCGATGGCTGTGAAAGGTGGAAGCGTTCCCCAGATCATTGGCGATCTGGTCTGTCTGCGAGTGTCGCAAATGAATGGATGCGCGTTCTGCGTCGACATGCATGTGAAGGAGGCGACGTTGCACAATGAACGTGAGTTGCGGCTGCATCATGTCGCGATCTGGCGGGAATCGCCCTTGTTCGACGAACGCGAGCGTGCGGCCCTGGAATGGGCCGAGGTGCTGACCAAGCTGCCGGATCATGGCGTTTCCGACGATAGCTATGCACGCGTAAGCGAGCATTTCAGCGAGCAGGAAGTCACGGACTTGACGTTCGGCATCATCGCCATCAATGGCTGGAACCGAGCTAATATCGCGTTCCGGGCGCCGCCTGGTTCGCGCGATGTGGAGTTCGGGTTGAATAAAGCCGGGTTGAATTGATGCAATTGAAGAACCAGGTCGAATGGGCGCTGCATTGCTGCGCGATTCTGGCGGGTTTGCCGGAAGGCAAGTATCTGGCGTCCAGGGACCTGGCGGAATTGCATGGCGTGCCGAAGGAATATCTGTCCAAGGCCCTGCAAGGCTTGTCGCATGCCGGTCTGGTCGACGGTACGCTCGGCCCGACCGGCGGCTACAGGCTTGCGAAAGATCCGGCGAAGATTACTTTCCTTGATATCGTCGAGGCGGTGGAGGGCCGCACGTCCAGCTTCATCTGCACGGAAGTGCGAAAAAATAATCCCTGTCTCGCCGGAGAGCGCAGTGCCGGCGCTGAGAAATCGTGCGCGGTTGCGCGGGTGATGTGGGCGGCGGACGAAGCTTGGCGTACGTCGTTGCGCGGCGTTACGCTGGCGCAGCTCGTGGGCATGGTGATGACGGACGTACCCGCCCGCTTGCTCAAGAAAACCGCTGAGTGGGTCGCGGAGCGAACCTGAGGCCTATTCCTTCCCTTCCGCCGTTTTCTCGACCTGGGTGATTGGCGCCGTGGTGAAGAGATAGGTCTTCAGCATTTCGTCGAATTTGGGCTCCTGGCGGCGAATCCATTCCAGCACCATGGCGGCGTGCTCGATCTCTTCATTGGCGTTGTGAATCAAAACCGCCTTCAGATCCGCGTCGTCCGTGTCGTCGGCGCGCTGCCGATACCAGTCAACCGCCTCAAGCTCCTCCATGAGTGAGGAAATAGCGTGGTGCAGCTGGATGGTTTCTTTTTTCAGCCGTTCGCGCGGCACGTGAAGGTTTTCGCTGGACATGAAGGCTCCCGATCGATTGCTCCGTGGAGCAACGCACGGGTGCGCTTTTCGATCCCTGTCCGCTGTCAGGCGCTAGACGACGATGCTCAGGCGCTTGGCCGCGCGCGTGATGCCCGTATAGAGCCAGCGGTCTCGGCTTTCGGGGAAGGCGAAGCTTTCGTCGAACAGGACAACGTCGTCCCATTGGCTGCCCTGCGACTTGTGGACGGTCAGCACATAGCCGTAATCGAACTCATCGTGACGCCGGCGCTCCTGCCAGTCATATTTCTCGATGCCGCCGGTGAAGCATTCGTTTTTCACCGACACGCGCACGGCGCGTCCGGCGCTGACGTCTTCCTCCGGCAAAAGGCGCAGCTTCAATACACCGGGGGTACGCGAGGTCTTGCGTTCGCTGACGCGCCACAAGCCTCCATTGAAGAGACCTTTCTTGCGGTTGTTCCGGAGGCAGACGAGTTTGTCGCCGGCGATGGGAAACTCGCCTTCCATGCCGCGCCGCTCGCGCAGGCGCTGATTGTAGGCGCGGCGCGTGTTGTTCCGGCCGACCAGAACCTGATCGGCGTTCAGGACGCGGGATGGATCGAGGTTGTTCTTGCGCACGACTTCCGTCTCGCCGTAACGGCCAAGTTCCAGGCGTTTGCCCTCGCGCACCTGCATGGACAGCCACACGATCGGATCGTCTTCCGCCTGGCGATGGACTTCGGTCAGCATCGCGTCCGGATCCTGTGCGGTGAAAAAACCGCCGCCGGAAACGGGCGGCAATTGCGCAGGATCACCGAGCACCAGGAGTGGCGCGCCGAACGACAGCAGATCCTGACCGAGTTCGGAATCGACCATCGAGCATTCGTCGATGACGATCAGCGATGCGCGCGCGGCGGGGGCGTCGTCCCACAATTCGAAGCTCGGCGCTTCTTCCCCGCTCTCGCGCGCTTTGTAGATGAGACTGTGGATTGTGCTCGCGCCTTCGCAACCTTTGGACCGCATGACAAGCGCAGCCTTGCCCGTGAAGGCGGCGAATTGCACGGCGCCTGGGGCGCTCTCCGCGAGGTGCATGGCGAGGGTGGTCTTACCCGTTCCCGCATAGCCGAAGAGGCGGAAAATCTGCGGCACGCCATGTTGACCCGGCTTCGATTTCAGCCACTCATTGGCGGCCTTGAGCGCCTTGTCCTGATGGGGCGTGAAGGTGGGCATCTATTGGGCGCTCGATCGGGTCCGGACGAATTGTACGAATCAGTGGACCAATCACATAAGCGCGGAAGCGGATGGTGATTCAACCTTGCTACGCGGTGCGGTGAATTGCGTTCAGTTTTTCGCCTTTGGCCGTGGCGGATACGAAAAGGACCCAGACCGAAACGGGGGCGTGCGGTCTGGGTCCCATTCATCAGGCGCGGGGCAGCGCCTTCTTTTAGCCGCCGGCGGGGGGAAGCCGAGCGGTCTGAATGAGAAATGGGCGCTCGTTTTCTGGATTCAAGGGTCGAAAAACCGGTTCAAGCTTGTCTGTCGACTTTTTAATATGGCGCGGAAATTGGGTCGAAAATTCTACCCGCGCGCAGAAAGCTCTCATTTTGGGTCGCTTTATTTATCTAGACAATCAAGATATCAGATCGTCAAGATAAAAAATATCGACTCGAAAGGGTTCTATGGCTGGAAAACCGCCCCCCTCCAAGAGCGCTCCCGACGCCGACAAAAAGCGCGCGCGAAAGGAGCGCGCCGCTTTGATCCGCATGCTTGAGCTCTCCAGCCGCAAGGCTGGCGCGCTGGGTGCGCGTCTGGACGCAACGATCGCCAGACGTCTCGGTGTGAACGACACCGATTTGCGCTGCCTCGATCTTCTCAACTTGCGGGGATCCGTCACCGCCGGCGTGTTGGCGGAGGAATTGGGGCTGACCACAGGCGCGGTGACAACCGTGATCGACCGGCTTGAGAAATCCGGCTACGCCATAAGGGTCCGCAGCGAACAGGACCGGCGCACCGTGTTCATCGAGTTGTCGCCGGACGCCGCGCCGCGAATCGCCGCCTTCTTTTCAGCGCTGCAAAAGGAACAGGACAAGGCTCTCGTTGATTACACTGACGCCGAGATCCATTTCCTCATTGCGTTCTTTAATCGCATGCAGGAAGCGGCGACGCGCAGCGCTGTGCGGCTCAAAAAACGCGAAGAATAAGGCGTTTAATCGTCTTCGTGGCCCAGTGGGCGATCTTTCGTTTCAGGCATGAAAAACCAGCACACCACGATGGCGATCGCTGTGGTGATCACCGGAAAGTATGCGCCGGAATAGATGTTCCCGGTTCCCGCGACGGTCGCGTACGCCACTGAAGGCAGGAAGCCGCCGAACCAGCCTGTGCCGATATTGTAGGGAACGGACAACGCGGAATATCGGACGCGCGCCGGGAAGAGCTCGATCATGATCATCGCGAGCGGACCGTAAAGCGCGGTGGCGCCGATGATGAAGACGACCAGAACCGCAATCACCAGCCCATGATCGATTTGTTTGGGGTCCGCGCCGCTGGGATAGCCCGCCGCTGCGAGGCCGGTTTTCAGGCGCGCCGTGAAATCCGTCTGAGCGGCTTTCAGCGCCGCCTTTTCAAGCTGGCGGCCCTCGACGCTGGGCACGATTGCGTCGCCGATATGCACTTCGGTTAGCGATCCCGCCGCGGCTTTTTTGTTATCGTAGGATACGCCGGCGTTCGACAGCGCCGACTTGGCGATGTCGCAGGACGAGGCGAAGGAGGCTTTTCCGACGGGGTCGAATTGCAGCGAACACTCTGCAGGATCGGCATAGACGACGATGGGCGCGCGCTCCTGGGCGGCGACGAGCGCCGGATTCGCCGCCTTGGCGATCAGATGAAATCCCGGAAAAAATGCTGCGGCGGAAAGGATCATGCCGAACAAAACCAGGGGTTTACGCCCGACTTTATCGGACAGCCACGCGAAGAAAACATAAAGCGGCGTGGAGATGATCACGACGACCAGCAGCCACCAATTCACGGTGGGCTCCGCGATTTTCAGGATGCGCGTAAGAAACGTCTGCACGTAGAAGTGCGCAAAATACCAGATCACGCCCTGCGCCATCATCAGACCGAGCAGCGATAGCGTCATGAGCTTGATGATGGGCCATTGGAAGGTCTCTGCGATGGGGGCCTTCGCGTGCGCGCCTTCGTCCTTCATCTTCTGAAAAACGGGGCTCTCTTCGAGCTGGACGCGCACATAGAGCGAAATGCCGAGCAGGACCGCCGACAGCAGAAACGGAATGCGCCAGCCCCAGGCCTTGAACGCTTCTTCGCCCATGATCGAACGGGTCGCGAGGATCACGACGAGCGCGATGAACAGGCCGATCGAGGCCGCCGTCTGCACCCACCCGGTATAATAGCCGCGTTTGCCGGCGGGAGTGTGTTCGGCGACATAAATGACTGCTCCGCCATATTCGCCGCCCAGCGCGAAGCCTTGCAGCACGCGCAAAACCAGCAAGCCGATCGGCGCCCAAATCCCAATTGTCTGATAGTCAGGCAGAAAACCCACCAGCACCGTCGACAGGCCCATCAAAGAGATGGTGACCAGGAAGGCGTTTTTCCGGCCCTTGGAATCTCCGACGCTGCCGAAGATGAGCGCGCCCAGCGGCCGCACCGCCAGGCCGACGGCGAACACCAGAAGCGCGGCGATCAAGGCGGCGGTGTCGTTCAGGCCTTTGAAGAAATGCTCGGTGATGATCGAGATCAGAAGGCCGAAAATAAAGAAGTCATACCATTCGAACACAGTGCCGCTGGAAGAGGCGGCGACGACCAGACCCAATTTCTGCGGTTGGCCGCCATTAACGGCTGCGTTGGCCGTTCCGGCGCTAGCGTTCGACATGTTCCCCCCGATTTTCGAGGCGGTTTTAGCACCTTCCGCAGCGGAGGCCAGTGGGCTGCTGGGTCTGGGCGCTGGAAAGCCGCCGCTCTGACGAGTCCGGAAAATGCGTTGGATTTGGGAGGGGGAGTGGTGCCCAGAGCCGGAATCGAACCAGCGACACGCGGATTTTCAGTCCGCTGCTCTACCAACTGAGCTATCTGGGCTCCGTCCGGGGCGCGGGGCCGCGGTTGGAAGAGCGGGGCTTATAGAAGAGGATTTTCGCCTCGTCCAGTCGGGTGGCGCCGGTATCGAATTTTCAGGCGGCGATCGTGGACGTGGTGCGGCGAAGCGTTTGATTTCAAGGCGCTTGGCCCGGGAGGAGGGCGTTAAACCATGATGTCGAGAAGGCGCTTCTGCGCGCGCGCCGTGGTGCGATAGGCGGTGGCGCTCGCTTCGAAGGCAAGTTCCGCCTGCTTCTGGTCGACGACGGCAGCGACCTTGTCGTCCTGGCCGGTCGACACCGAATTGACCACGCGCTTGCTCGCGCGGTCAAACCGCGCGGAGGCGTTGTACAGGCCGGCTATGGAGGCGGAGATCGGGTCCATATCTCCGCTTTAGGACGCCGCTGATCGCCAGAGATTTAGGGAATTCCTTCGAATTCGAAGGACCTGCGCTTTTTATTGCAGCGCTTTCAAATAGGCGATGACGTCGGCCCGTTCCTGGGCGTCCGGCAGCATCTGCGTCATGGCCGCTCCGGGTGCAAAAGCGGCGGGATTTGTGAGCCACGTGTCGAGCCTGGCGGCGCTCCACACGCCGCCCGCTTTCTTCAGCGCCTCGGAATATTCGAAGCCCGGGGCCGACGCGACCGGCCGGTTAAAGACCCCGGCGAGCGCTGGTCCGGAACTGAACGCCGCCATTGCGCCCAGGCCATGACAGCTCATGCAGCGTTGCCGAAAGATAGTCTGCCCCGTCTCGACGCTTTGCGCCTGCGCGGCGTTGGCCGTCAGGAGAATTGCGATCAGGATCGGAAAGCTTCCGCGCAGCGTCATGATCTTGTGGTTGGAGCAAAGGCCGGGCCAAAACAAGGCGAAGCCCCGCGCTTCAAGTGAAGGGCGGGGCTTGCGAAGACCTAAGCCGTGGCTGGTTATTCCTTGTGCGCCGGGGCGGAACTTCCATCGGAGGCTTTGGCGAGGGCCAGCTGCATCTGCGTTTCGCCGCGCCAGCCCATTTGCGGATAGGCCTCATCGCCGCGGACTGCGCCGACTAGATCGGCGTAAACGTCCGGAGCGGCCATCACCAGCACGCGCGGCGGCGTGGTCTCTTCGGGGGTGCACAGAACGCCCATGCGCCGCAGGGAATCGCCCACATCCGCACGCGCCGTGAAGCTGCCCAAAGGCGCGGCCAGGGCCAAACCGATCAGAACCGGCGCCATCCACACGATGGTCGACATGTTCGGCCCGTCGAGATCGTGCGGAGTCGCCGCCAGGCAGGCGAAGAACAGAACGACGCTCAAGACGGCGTGGGTGCGATAACGCTTGGCGGCGGCGCTCATGCGCATGCCGCGCTCACCGCGCGATTGCGATTTCCAGCCGGAATCGCGGCCGGTCAGGATGCCGAACACGGCGCGCGTCTGGGTCCACATGAAGACGGGGGCTAGCATCGCCGAGAATGCGCTTTGCACCACGATGCCGGCGAGGGTTGCGCTCGGGCCGCCAAATCCCTTTTTCAGGTTCTCGTCGCGCATAGCCAGCACGAACGCGATGAATTTCGGCGCGAACAACAGGGTCATGCAGACGAAATAGACGAGGCCGGCGCCGATATCGTGCGTGCCTTCGTGCGGGTTGAAGTCGTAAATCGAGCGCATATCCAACGGCTCGGCGCTGCGTACGACGAGGCTGAGCGCCATGAAGGCGAGCCACAACGGCGCCGTGAAATAGGCGGCGGCGCCGAAGGCCAAGTGGATGCGATTCACCCAATGCAGGCCGCGCGCGCCGAGCACGCCGAGGTGCTGCACGTTACCCTGACACCAGCGGCGGTCGCGATCGAGATAATCGTCCAGCGTCGGCGGGCATTCTTCATAGGAGCCGCCGAGGCTCGGTGCATGCAAGACGGCCCAGCCGCCGCGGCGGATCAAGGCCGCCTCGACGAAATCGTGGCTCAGGACCGAACCGCCAAACGGACGGCGGCCTGGCAAAACCGGCAAGCCGGCGTTTTCGGCGAAGGCGCGCGTGCGAATGATCGCGTTGTGGCCGTAATAATTGGCCTCCGCGCCGGACCACCACGCCATGCCTTGCGTCAGCAACGGGCCGTACAATGCATGGGAGAATTGCTCGATGCGGCCAAACAGCGAACGGCGGCCGACGAGACGCGGCGTCGTTTGAATGAGGCCGACCTCCTGATGCCGCTCCATCGCGGCGGCGAGACGGATCAGGGTCTCGGCGCTCATCACGCTGTCGGCGTCGAGCGTTATCATATTGTCGTACGCGCCGCCGAAACGGCGGACCCAGTCGGCGATGTTGCCGGCCTTGCGCTCTACGTTTTCGGTGCGGCGTCGATAGAAAATGCGATCTGCACCATGGCTGGCGCGCGCGCGTAATTCCAGGAATGCAGCGTATTCGCGGTCGACGACCTCAGGATTGTTGCTGTCGCTGAGGATGAAGATGTGGAAGTTGCGAGCGGCGCCGCGCTGCGCCAGAGCCGCATCCATGGCGAGCAGGCGGCGCGTCACATCTTCTGGGTTCTCGTTGTAAACCGGCGCCAGAAGCGCGGTCATGGCGTTGAGTTCTTCCAGCGGAGAATGATCGGTGAGGCCGAGGCGCTCATCCTCATGGTCCACCAGCATGCGCCACACCCCGGCGAGGCAGGTGAGGAATGCGAAGGACAACCAACCGAACAGCAGTACAAAGACGCTTAGAAAAGCGATCTTCACCAGAAGGTCGCTGTGTATGGGCAGGCTGGCGCCGAGCGTGACGGTCGCCATGATCGTCATGACGACGGCGCCGCCGACGATCGCCCCGCGGCGAAGCAGTATCGTGTCAGGTTCGCAGGCATAACCCTCGCGTGGCGCGCGTGGCGCCTCACGGCTGAAGAAGTCTTGCCGCGGCATGGCCAATGGCGATTCCGGCGGCAGGTCCGCGCTATTGTGTACGCCTTCCACCACGTGCGCATTCGTATCTTTTGCGTACATCAGACAGTCCACCGATTGAACCAGGTTTCCGACACGATTTCTTCTCCGCGCTTTAGCCGCGCGCGCATTTCCGCCACCGGGGCGGAGCCTGGGGTCATTTCAAACGTCAAGCGCAATCCGCCCGGCGCGGAGGTCAGCAGTGTGTTGCTGATCTCGCCGCCGTTCGTCGTGACGTCGGCGGTGACGCCGTTGGGGTCCGCAGCGCCTGCGAACGTCACGGCGTACGTGCGTGCAGCGTCCGTAGGGGCATGGACCGGGCCGCCCCGGCCAGACCGCGTTTGCGCGATCGTAAAGGATTGCGTCGCGGGCGCGGGGCTAGCGCCCCAATACATACGATACGATACCTTCTGAACTGAGCCGGCGCGCCAAGGCTTCGCCGGGCGCCAGAACGCCACGATATTGTCGATGGTCTCGGTCGGCGCGGGCGTTTCAAACAAATGCACGGCGCCTTCGCCCCAATCGCCGACGGGCTCGATCCACACGCTGGGGCGCTTTTCGTAATTCGCTTCGAAATCCTCGAAGGCTTCCAGATTGCGCGCACGCTGCATCAGGCCGAAACCGCGAGGAGATTTGTCGACGAATACGCTCTCCTGCACCGTGGAGGGATTCCGCAAGGGACGCCATATCTGCTCGCCGCCGCCGTTCCACATCAGAAGACCGTCGGAATCGTGCACGCCCTGGCGGAAATCGTCGATGCGCCGGTCGGCCGGGCTGAACAGGAACATCGAGGTGAGCGGCGCGACGCCGCCCAGCGCGATGTCTTTGCGTGGGAAGAGTTGCGCGGATACGTCCATCACAGTCGGATCGCCGGGCGCCACGGCGAAGCGATACGCCCCGGTGATGCTGGGGCTTTCCATGAGCGCGTGAATGATGAAGCCGGTTGAATTCGGGCCGGGCCGCTCGAGCCAGAATTTGCTGAAGCGTGGAAATTCCTCCCCGCCAGCATCCCAGGTGCCGATGGCGAGGCCGCGCGCGGACAGGCCGTAAACGTTGCCTCTGCCCAGCCCGCGGAAATAGCTGGCGCCCAGAAAAACCAGAATTTCGTCGAGATATTCGGAGGTGTTCAGCGGTCCGTGCACGCGGAAGCCCGCATATCCCAGATCGGAGGGCAGGCCGCTCAGGTCGACGCCGTCGCACACGAATTGATCCGGCGAATAGTCGATCGGGCGCAAATGGCCGTCCGCTACCTCGAACAGTTCGACGGATTCTTTGAAGTAAAAGCCGCGGTGAAAATACTGCGCCCGATAATGGGAATTTTGATCCGCCCACAAAGCGCGCGATGGGTTGAATCGAATCTTGCGATAGGAGTCGTAGTCGATTCCCGCCAGGGTCGCCGGCAGGTCTTCGCTGGGCTTTTGGTATGGTTGGGCAGAAATGCGCCGCGCCAGCTCGGCGACATAGCCGCCGGCGTCGGTGGAGGCCTGTGCGGAAATGGGCTCGGCAAGCCACATGAGCGACGACCCCAGGGTCAACAGGAAATCCCGGCGCTGCATTCCAATCCTCGGCCGCCACACCTGTTCCCGTTCGTCCGGGTCAGCTTGCAGCGACTATACTTGAACCTTGAATTTTTTGTAATGTTTATTCACATAGAGGCATTAGTGCGGCGCAGCAAGGCCGCGCGGCGCCTAAATTCGCCTTGGATGAAAAATTTTTCAGCTGGACCGTCGCGGCGGGCGGTTGTGACTTCCTGAAAGGGCGCGAATCATCGCCCAATTAGCTGAAAACGCTTATTTATTTTTTGGATTTCCCATCGAAATCCACTGTGGCGGTCGCTGCATAAAGCGTAGCCAAGCTCTTCAGACGTTCACCTTCGGCGGCGGCTGCGGCGCGGCGCGCGATGTTCGCTTGCCGCTGAGCGTCCAGGGTGTCGAGAATCTCGCCCCGGCCGAGTTCGTAGAGACGCTTTCGAGCGTCCAGATTGGCTTGCGCAACCTCCAGCGCCCGGCGCTGGGCCGTCAGCGTTTCCGTATCGTAATTCAGCGCCGACATGGCGTCGGCCACTTCGACAAAAGCGCGCAGCACGGTTTGGTTGTAGCGCGCTGCGGCGGCGTCCGCGTCCGCCTTGGCGACGCCGACCCGGGCGCGCAGGGCGCCTCCGTGGAAAATCGGGGCCGTCAGATCCGCGCCGTACCGCCAGCCCGAAGCGGCGTAATCGAATGTGTCACGGAACGTGTCCGCCATGTTTGTGATGCTGCCGGTCAGCGCGATCTTTGGATACAGGTCCGCCTGGCGAACGCCGATCAGGGCGACGGAGGCGTGCAGGCTTTGCTCTGCGGCGATGATGTCGGGCCGGCGACGTACGAGTTCCGACGGTAGCGTTACGGGCGCTTCCGCGGGGGCCTGGAAATCAGCCAGCGTGAAATTTGGAATGACGGCTTTGCCCGGCGCTTCGCCCAGCAACAAGGCGAACGCGTTGCGCGCTTCGGACAAGCGGCGGCGCAGGCCAGGAATCGTCGCTTCGTCCTGCGCCAATTGAGCGCCGGGGATGAGCTTCGATACGTCCGGCTGCGCGCCCAGTCTGACCGCCTTGTCGGCGAGGCCCAAGGTCTCGTTGTCCGCAGCGACGACTTCTTGCGCGGCTTTGATCTGTGATTGGAGAGAAGCGATCTCGAGGGCTTGCAGAACCACGTTGCCGGCGAGGGAGAGGCGCGCCGCGGCGGCGCGGCTTGTTTCGGCGTTCAGATTGGCCTGCGCGGCTTCATCGTTGCGGCGGCGGCCGCCGAAAATGTCGAGGTCGTACTTGATCGTGCCGCCGATCTGATAGCGTTCCAGCGCCAAAGGCGGCGCTTCCGGAAAGCCGAAAGCGGCGAAGTTGATCCTCTCACGGCCGCGATTGCCGTTCAAATCGAGTGCGGGCAGGTTGTCGCCGCGCACCGCGCGATAGGAGGCGGCGACGCTGCGCAACCGCGCGTCCGCTTCGGCGATGGTGGGGCTGTTGGCCAGCGCCTTTTCGATGGAAGAATCGAGCGCGCCGGAATGGAAGGCCTTCCACCATTCGCCGGACGGCAGGCCGGCGGCGTAGCGGGCCTCGGCGGGGACGGGCTCTCCTTCCGGTTGATAGGCCTCGGGCGCGCCGACGTCCGGCGCCTTGTAGTTCGGACCGACCGAAATGCAGCCCTGCAATACGGCGGCGGCGAGCAGTGGAATGAAAAGCGATTTATTCGACATGGACTTCGACACGTTCCTGTGACGCGCTTTTTGAAGGCTTGTGAAGCAGAAAGGCCAAGGGAATGGCCAGGAGAGAAAGAAAGA
This sequence comes from uncultured Caulobacteraceae bacterium, assembly GCA_964395875.1. GTDB lineage: Bacteria > Pseudomonadota > Alphaproteobacteria > Caulobacterales > Aquidulcibacteraceae > JBEVJO01. The sequence continues at coordinate 15,548 of CAYNCS010000015.1, forward strand.
TCGACAGCGTGAAATCGTCGAGATAGCCGATCATCAGGCTTTGCCGCGTCATTTCATGATCGAGGATGACGCGGCCTTCCACGGTATTCAGATTAAACGCCGGGATCATGCTGAAAATCGGGTTGTCGACGCTGACCCCGGACGCCAGATCGGAGTGCATCACGCTCATATTGTGCACCAGAGCGGCCTGCATGCCGGAAATGCCGATAGCCATGCCAAGATAGCGCATCAAGGTGTAGACCCCTGCGGCTTCGGGGCGCAACTGGCCCGGAATGGTGGCGAACGTGATGGTGTTTACGGCGACGAAAACGAAGCCGGTGCCGAACCCCAGGACAAATCCCCACCAAACGATCGGCGTCGTGTCCGTCTGCAAAGACAGATGCGACATGACGAACATGGTGACTGCGTTCGTCAGGAAACCGCCGGCGATCATGATCGAGAAGTTCACGCGGCTGGCGATCCGCGCGCTGATGATCATGGCCAGCATCATACCCACGCCGCGCGGCGCCAGAACCATGCCAGCGTCGTAGGCGGACAAACCCAAGAGGCTTTGCAGCATTGTCGGAAACTGGGCTGACGATGAAAACACCAGCGCGCCGAACAGGAAGCTGAGACACGTCCCGATCAGAAAATTGCGGTCCACGAAAATGGCGGGCGAAAAAAATGGCGCCTTGGCGGTGAATGTGTGCACGAGGAAGAGATAAAGCCCCATGGAAGACAATGCGGCGTAAATCCAGATCTCCTGCGAACCGAACCAATCCTGCCCGGGGCCGCGATCGAGGATCAACTGCAAGTTCGCGAGGAACAAGGCCAGGAAGCTGAAACCCATAATGTCGAAAGAGCGCTTGCTTGATTCCGTCTTGCCGGGCAACGAGGACCAGATCCCTGCAAGCGCAATGACGCCGATCGGCAGATTGATCAGAAAGCACCAGCGCCAGTTCAGGGCGTCGGTCAGATAGCCGCCCAGAATTGGCCCGAAAATCGGTCCCACCATCACGCCCATGCCAAAGATCGCGGAGGCCTTCGCGTGATCCTTGGGTTCGTTGATATCGAACATAATGGACTGCGACATCGGCATGAAGGCGGCGCAGCTGATTCCCTGAACGATGCGGAACGCCACCATCTGCGGCAGGTTCGCCGCTACGCCGCACGCCATCGAGGCCAACGTGAAAGAAGCGACGCAGATCATCAGAAGATTTTTGCGTCCAACGCGTTCGGCGACCCAGGAGACCAACGGCGTCGCGAGGGTCTGTGCGATGATGTAGGACGTGAGGACCCAGGTGATCTGGTCCTGCCCAGCGGAGAGGCTGCCTTGCATGTGCGGCAGGGCGACGGTCGCGATTGTGGCGTCGATGGCCGACAGCGTCACGGCCGTCATGATCGACGCCATGATCAGCGTCTTTTGCGCCGGCGCCAGCGGCGCCGCGGCCGCAAATTCCGCGGAGGTCGACACGCGCGTTCTTAGTCGCGGCCGCGCAACGGAACCCCGTGCGAACGCGTGTCAACGGTCACGTTCGCGCTGAGACCGGCGCTGATCGGCAAGTCGGCGGGAATCTCCACAAGATTCAACCGCACCGGCAAACGCTGGACCACCTTCACCCAATTGCCCGTCGCGTTTTGCGCCGGGATGGCGGAGAAGACGGCGCCCGTGCCGGGGCTGAAGCTCGCTACGCGCGCTTTGAGCTTCGTGCCCGGGAACGCGTCAACCTTGACTTCGGCTTCCTGGCCGATGCGCATGTGCTCGAGCTGGTTTTCCTTGAAGTTCGCTTCGACGTAAGGCTGGCCCGACACCATCCAGAACAAAGGCTGGCCTGCGTTGACATACGTTCCGACTTGGACCTGATCGACCCGCGTTACGACGCCGGGCTGCAAGGCCTTGATGATGGTCTTGTCCAGCGCGACCTTTGCGTTTTCGGCGCGCGCCGCCGCTTGCCGCACCATGGGGTAGTCTTCAATCGATTGGTTTGCATTGGCGCCCATCGCAGCAAGGGCCGCCGCGGCCGCTGCGCGCGTGCGATCGGCGGTGCGGGCGGCTTCGATCGTGTTGTAGTCGGCGGTTTCAACGTTCTGCTGGGCCGAAAGCCCTTCCTTCCGCAATGCGCGTTCGCGGGCGTTCTGCTTGCGGGCGTAAGCAAGCGCTTCCTGCGCGGACCGGTAGGAGGCGACGTTTCCGGTGTATTGGGCCTTCATCTCCTGGGCGCGGGCGCGCGCAGCCGCCAAGGCGGCCTCAGCTTCGCGGAATTCCGCCTGCGCCTCGTCTGAATCCAGAACGAACAGGGTCTGTCCCGCATCGACCGTCTGGTTATCGTGGACGCGGATTTCGACGATGCGGCCCGATATGCTGGCCGCCACCGGGGCGCGCGAGGCCTGGACGTAGGCGTTGTCAGTCGAAACCTTGCCGCCGTTCAGGAACATGATCGCGCCAAAACCGACGGCGATGACAAGAACGCCCACGATCATCAGGGGGGCGCGCTCTCTGCGCAGCCGCTCGAACCGGCTCTTCAGGGAGCGGTCTTCGCTTTCGGGGATTGGAATATCAGGTGTGTCTCTCATTGTGCATCGCCCGTATCGGAGGAGGCGTCGTCTTCCGCCAATGAACCCATCGGCATCGACTTCAAGCTATCCGTTACTATCAGGAGGGATTTTTTCAGCGCATCCACCTCGGCGGCGCATAGGCCCGAGAGGAAGAGCTTTTGTTGTTCGGCCGCGATGTCCGTGATCGTCTTGCGCAAGGTATGCGCCAGCGGCGTCACGTACAGCCGCCAGACGCGGCGGTCATTCGGATCGGGGCGGCGTTCGACATGGCCGCTTTTTTCCAACCGGTCTATCGTCTGGCCCAGCGCCATGCGGCTGACGTCAAGGCGGCGCGCCAGCTCGATCTGGGAAAGTCCGTCTTCCTTGAACAGGATAAACAGGGCGCGGGAGGAGGCGCCGGTCAGGCCGATGGCCCGCATGCGGGCGTCAAAGGCGGTCCGCATGAGGCGGGCCGTTTCGCCTATCAGGATGGTGAGCTCCAGCTCCGGTCGGCTCAGGTCGTCCAGGTCAGGGCGATCCGCCAGGGCGCTTTGCGCCTGCGGAGAAGCTTTGACGGCGGTTTTCATGTGCGGGCTTTGCTGTAAACCTATAACTTGTAGTGTACTTTACTATCCGTAGGTTTGCAATTCCCTAACGCCTGGTGCGTGTATCGATGCGCCGGAAAGAAAATTTACGGGCGCCGATTAGCCGGAAGGGCGCCAAACAAAAACCCCCGGCCGGCGGCCGGGGGTCTGAAAATTAAGAGGCCTCAAGCTTCAGGCGCCTTCGGAGCGGCGCAGCGTCTTCTGGATGATCCGGGGCCAATTCATGAGTGAAATCAAGTGCGCGTAGATGACGCCCAGCGCGCCCTGGTCGCGGAGTTGCGCAAGCTTGTCCGCCGGCAAGGCGGCGAGCTTGGCTTCATCGATAGCGAAGTAATCGGCGATCTTCTGGCTCTGCTCCGAGCCGTCCGGCATGCGCTGGTTGAAGGTTACAGTCTTTACGTCCAGGAGATCGAGATCGCTGATGATCTGGATGAATTCCTCCGTGGCGCGGCGCTGGCGTTCGAACTCCGAACAGAATTCAATTGCTTCCTGCGTGTATTGGCTCGGTTGGTCGCCGTCGAAAAAGGGGACGTCCGGGTTCTCGCCGATCATCGGCGCAGCGCGGTCGATGCAGACGATCAATTGATCGTTGCCGTCTGAGGACGCGAACACAAACGGATAGCGGCGGACGAATGCCGGCAGGTAAGCGTCCGGATCCGGCTGATCATTTTCGTCCAGGAAAAGATTTTCCCCCGCGCGGGCGCCCATGACCGCCAGCGGCACTTTGTCCGTTCCGGCGAAAATGATGGGGTACAGGCCCGCGGCCATCCCGAATTCATTCACCGTCAACGGCACGACATGCGAGTTCTTCAGGAATGCGAAGGGCCTATCGGTGCGCCGTGCGCCGAGGTTCCGGTGCTTTTCGAGGGAAAGAGGCTCCGGCTGTTGATAAAACATCACTTGACCGCTGAGTTGCGGGTCTTGACCGCCTTCCAATTTCGCCTCCACAAAACCGTTCCGGCTTGGCGCCGGATTTAAAGAGATGGCCTGCTTAAACAAAAACCCTTAGGGCGCCAACACTGATCGCATACATAGGATAGGCAGTTGCATCAGGCTTGCGCACGCAAGTCAGTGAACGCTGAATGCGACAGTGCCGTTACAGGGGGAAGCATGCGCAAGATCGCCGTGTCGATTGTAAGCTTGTTGGTTCTGTGCGCGTGCGAGGTGAACAACGATTCCGCAAAAAAGCCGCCGCGGCCCACAATGCCGGCGATCGCTGACGAAATCATGCGCGAGATAGCCCATGACAGCCCCGAAACGGCGACTGCGCTGGGCGTGACGGACGATTTCGCCGGCGGACGTTTCGCGGCCAGGCTGGACGATCGCTCGCCGGCCGCCATCGCAGCGTTGAAAATCTCGGCCGACCGCTGGGTGGGCAGCCTTGCGGCCTTTGACCGTAAAAAGCTGACCGGCGACGATGCCATCACCTATGACGTCATCGCGCAGCAATATGGCGGCCTGAAAACCGCTTTGACTTTCAACTACGGCCAATATTCGCAATCTGGATGGTTCGCGCCTTACGTCATCAATCCGATCGATTCCGCGTTTGTGACGCTGCCGGATTTCCTGGATTCCCAGCACGTGATCCGGAACGTGCAGGACATCGACGACTATCTGTCGCGTCTTGCGCAGGTGGCGGTGGCGATCGACCAGGAGCGGACCCGTTTTGAGGCGGACGTGAAAGCGGGCGTCGTTCCTCCGGATTTCCTGATCGACCGGTGCCTGGATATTCTTAATGGCCTCGCCAAAGCGACGCCTGAGAACAACGTCTATGTGAAGTCGCTGGAGCGCCGGATCGCGGCGCTGCCGGATATCGACGCCCAATTGCGCGATGGATATCTGGCGCGGGCGCGCGGCATCGTCAAAGCCGACATCAATCCGGCGCATCAGCGCCTGATTGCGGCGCTGCAGAACGCGCGGCTGAAATCCGTGCATACGGCCAGCGTGAATCGCTTGCCCAATGGCGCGGCCTATTACGCCGCCGCTTTGAAGCTGCACACCACCACAGACATGAGCCCAGCAGATATTCACGCTCTGGGGCTCGCGCAGGTCGACAAAATCACGCTGGAGATGGATGGCATTCTGCGGGGCCTGAATCTGACGTCCGGCACGGTTGGTCAAAGAATGGCTGCGCTATCGCACGATCCACGTTTCATCAGCCCCAACACGCCGCAGGGCAAAGCCAAGATCATCGCCACGCTCAACGATCAGACCAAGCGCATGCAGGCGATGCTGCCGCGCTATTTCGGCCGTCTGCCCAAGGCCACGGTGCTGATTAAGGCTGTCCCCACTTATTCGGAGGCGAGCCAGCCGGCGGGGTATTACATGCCGCCGCCGGTGGATGGATCGCGGCCCGGCGCCTATTACATTAATCTCCGGGACACTAGCGAATGGCCGAGTTTCGCTTTGCCGACGCTGACCTATCATGAAGCCATCCCGGGCCATCACCTGCAGAACGCGCTGACGCTGGAGCGTCAGGATCTGCCGCTTTTGCGCCGCTGGCTGTGGTTCGCCGCTTATGGCGAGGGGTGGGGCCTTTACGCCGAAGAACTGGCGAATGAGATGGGCGTCTACGCCAACGATCCCTATGGCCGACTGGGCTACCTTCAATCGCAGCTTTTCCGCGCTGCGCGCCTGGTGGTCGATACAGGCATGCACGCCGAAGGCTGGAGCCGCGAACAGGCGATCGGCTACATGGCCCGGACGACCGGCCAGAGCGTTGAAACGGTCACCACCGAGGTCGAGCGTTATGCGGTTTGGCCGGGCCAAGCCTGCTCCTACATGGTCGGCCGGCTTGAGATAGACCGTCTCCGCGACAAGGGCCGGGCGGCCTTGGGCCCAAAGTTCGACATCAAGCGATTCCACGATATGGTTCTGGAAAATGGCGCCGTGCCGCTGGCTGTCTTGGCGCGCGAGGCTGACGGTTGGATCGCCAAGGAGCGGGCGCGCTGAACGCGCTTGTTATGGTAAAGGAGCACGCCATGCAGGGCATGGAGGGTGAACAATGTCCCTTCGAGTTCAATTTTGATCCCGCGACCTTCAAGCCCGGTGATCATGTGAGCTTTCGCATTCCCGGACATTTCGGCGATATGCCGTTCGTCGGCGTGATCCTCGAAGTGTTTGACGATTATATCGAGATCAATTCCGAACCGGATGATCCTCTGCAGCGTCTGCGGGCCACGCGCGAAAGCCGCCCGATCGTCGACGACTGGCGTGGCTAGAGTGCGATGCGATCAGATCGGATCGGTTTGATCGGGAAAGGCTCTAGAATATCTGCATGTGCGCGGCGAAGCCGCCGGTTTCCGTCCAGACGTGCAGCAGGAACGCCGGCGGTTCTGCAGTTATGATTGCGGGCTGATCGCCTGCGCGAAACGCTGCGCCATAGGCCCAGGCGGTCGACGGCGCGGAGACCGCCGGCGCATGCGCCACCGCGCCGCTGGTGAGGCGGTGATGGTGGCCGCAGGTCACGCGCCCCACCTGCCTGTGCTTGGCGATCACGCTTTCGAATAGGTCCGATCCCTTCAGCCCGATCGTATCGAACAGAATGTCGTTCGTCTGAAAGGGCGGATGATGCAGGGCCACAAGAGTTGGCGCATCCGGTACGTCGGCGAGCGTAGCGTCAAGCCATGCGGCGTGTTCCGGCGTGAAGCGGCCGGGCACCGCGCCTGGCTCGGTCTGATCGATGCACACTACGCGCACCGGCAGGTGATCGATCACGTAAGACAAATGGCCGCTTTCGGGAAAATAGCTGTGATCAGGGAAGGCCGCGCGCATCCGGTCCGGATGATCGTGATTGCCTGGCAGCAGGAATACGGGGGCGGGCGCGTGCGGCAGAAGCCGCGCCAAAGCGGCATATTCTTCGGCGCCTTCATTGTTGGCGAGATCGCCAGTCGCCAGGATGATGTCTGGCTTGTAGGCGCTCAGGGCCATGAAGGCCCTGAGGAGATTGTCTTCCGGGCTTTCGTCGCGAAGCTTCTTGTCTGCGCCGATATGCAGATCAGAAATTTGTCCGATGATCACGGGGTTCGTCATGCATGTCCCCGATCAGGACTCAAGCGTGCGAATTTCATTGTTCGCCAGCCGCAGACGTTCCGTGAGGTCGCGCGCGATGTTCGACAGGATGGTGGTCAGGATGGTCGGATCGGCCACGCCAAGCTCTCGCAATTCCTCGACGGAAAAGCCGTAGCACATAACCTTCTGATCCGCGACCACGTCGGCTGAGCGTTTGCCGCCGTCGAGTAGCGCCATTTCGCCGAAGGATTGGCCGGGCCCGAATGAGCTCAGGCGCACGCTGCGGGAATCCTGGTCGCCGGGCAGCGTCAAGCGCACGCTCGCCACGCCTTGCGCCATGGCGAACAACAGGTTCGCGGCGTCGCCCTCACGTACAATGACGGCGCCGGAATCGAACGCCATCGGCCGCGCCAGCGCCTCGATCTTTTTAAGGTCAGACGATGAAAGGCCCTTGAAGATGTCGATGTCCTTAAGCGGCAACGCTCTGGAAAGCTGTTGCGCAGTGGCGGCGAGCAGGCGGTTTTCGCACCATTCGAGCGCTTCGTCCCGATTGGCGAAAATCGTATTGGGCGCCCCGCCAAGGACGCTGGTGATCTCTTCGTGCAGCGCCGAAAGCGCGCCGTTCGGGTGCAAATGCGCCAGCATCACATTCTGGTGTTCTTGTCTGGCCTTTTGCAAAAAACGCGCGAGCAATTTTCGGGCGGCGTCGTCGGCGCCATACACGCGCCGCAGGTCGATCACCAGATACTCGGATTCGCGGGCCAGTTTCGCCGCGCGGCGCAGCAGGCGCTCGGCGGAGCCGAAAAACAGGGAATCCTGGGCTTCGATGACGCAGATCGCCCGGCCTTTTTCGTCAAGGACGGCGCGTTCTCGGGCCGTGCGGCGGCGCTTGGATCGGATCATGTCGCCGCGGAATTCGCGCCGGATAACGGAACGGGCGTTAGGGTGCGTGCGAAAGACATGCAGGCCAAATTCTTCAGCGATGCGTTTGCAGGCCTCGACGCCGCGGACGCTGTTGCCGTTCTTGTCGATTGGCGGGGAATAGATCGCGATCCCGGCCTGACCGGGAATGACCGCCAGTATCGAGCCCGAAACTCCGCTCTTCGCCGGCATGCCGATCTCGTACGACCATTGCCCCGCGTAATTGTACATGCCGCAGGAATTCATCACGGTGAGCACGTCATGGACATATTCGGCGTCCAGGGCTCGTGCGCCGGTCATGGGGTTCACGCCGTCATTGGCCAGCGTCGCGCCCATGGTCGCGAGATCCTTGGCGCTCACCAGCAGCGAGCATTGCCGGAAATAGATGTCCAGGATGTCTTCAGGTTCACGGCCGAGCATGCCGGAATTCAACATCATATAGGCGATTGCGCGGTTGCGGTGCCCTGTATCCTTCTCTGACTTGTAGACGGTCTCGTCCAAATCCAGCGGCCGGCCCGCGAAGAGCGCGAACAATTCGTTCAGGGTTGCTTGCCGCTCTGCGGGCGTCGCGCCGCGCAACAGCTCCGCAGCCGCGATGGCGCCGGCGTTCACCATCGGGTTGAACGGGCGGTTGTGCTCGTCATCCAGGACGATGGAATTGAAGGCTTCGCCCGTCGGTTCGACGCCGACATGCTTCAGCACCGTCTCGCGTCCATATTCCTGCAGCGCATAACCGTAGACGAAAGGCTTGGAGACGGACTGGATCGTGAACGTCTCGTCGCAATCGCCCACCGCGTAAACGGCGCCGTCGATGGTGGCGATGGCGATGCCGCAATGCTCCGGCTTCGCTTTGGCCAGCTCCGGAATGTAGGTGGCGACCTCTCCGCCGCTGAGTTTGCGGATGTCGGCGTGCAGATCGCGCAGAAAGTCCTGAATCGGACCGTCTATTGAGCGTAGTCCTGAATCCGCCTTGATGGGGGGCGCTTGTTTCGATCTGTCGCCAAATAAGCTTCGCACTCAGTTTACGCTCCGCACGACGCGGATGCCCACTGTCGGCTTGCGCAGGTCCGGCGCCGATTGACGGCGGTTCGCCGCGCGCAGCACCGGCGCTTTGTCCGCGAAACTTCCTCCGCGATAGACGTAGGTTTTACAGCCGTCGGCGGTGACCGCCGCGCCGTCCACCGGCGCTTTCGCGTAAGAAGGCGCATAGCAATCCGCTGTCCATTCGGCAGCATTTCCAGCCATGTCGTACAGGCCAAACGCGTTGGCTGCATAGGAACCGACGGGATCGGTGCGGGTGGCGCCGAAAGTTGCGTCTTTGGGCTGGATCGCGGCGCCGCTCGCATAGGGCGTCTTTACGCCGGCCCGGTCCGCATATTCCCATTCCGCCTCGGTGGGCAGGCGGTACACCGCTTTGCCGGCCTGCAGGTTGAGCCAGTCGACATAGGCTTGGGCGTCAGCGCGCGAGACGCCGACGACCGGACGGCGGCCGCGCCCGAATCCTTGATCCGGTGGGCTGTATTCCTTGCAGCCGCCGCCGGCGAGGCAGGCGTCCCATTGCGCAAAGGTGACTTCATACTTGCTCATGGCGATGGAGGAGATGGTCACTTCGCGTTGCGGACCTTCGTCCGGGAAGCGGCCCTTCTCGGTGGCTGGTGAACCCATCTCAAAGGTTCCGGCCGGCAGCACCACCATCTCGGGGCAGTTCGGACAATCGTTGATCGTCTCGCCGGGCATGGGCGCTGGTTTGACGACCTTGTCCGTTTCCTGGGCTACGAGTTTTGTGTCGGGCGCGGCGGCGGGAACAGGCGCGGGAGCTGCGGCGACCGGCTCGGGCGGCGGCGTTGCGGCCGTCTTCGCTGGCGCAGCCACCTGAGCGACGGCGTCGATGATCGGCTTCACATGCGGATAGGCGAATACGCCGGCGGTGACGCCAACCGCCGCCACCAGGCAAAGGCCTGCCGTCTGCACATTGCGCATGAATTTCTGGCGCCGCGAAAGGATCGCGAAGGTTTCGACTTTCTGGTTGATGTTTTCGAGCGGCTGGCGGCCCTTGGATTTGAACTTTGCGGTGGGACTGGTGCGCGCCATCGAGCGGAACTCGCCGGACACCAGAGCCGAATTCGGTTCGGCCAGGGATTGCAGGCGCGCGGCGACGTTCACGCCATGGCCGAGCAGATCGTTCCCAACCGTCACGACCACGTCGCCGACATGGGCGCCGAGGCGAATGGCGGGCTCCCCTTTGGGCTTTTGATCCAGCAACTCGTCGATGGCGTTGACCGCGGCGCCGGCGGAGGTGAATTCGAGCATGAAGCCGTCGCCGGCGGTGTTGAAGACCCGGCCATCATTGCGCATCACCACGGATTCGATGCGGTGGCGCAGGGCTTCAATGTGCTTGGCGGCCTTGCGCTGGTCTTTTTCCGACATGCTCGAAAAGCCGACCACGTCGATGGCGACGATCGACGCCAGTCTGACGGGCCTTTCGGCTGGTTCCGTCGTCATCAACTCCCCCCAAACGCTACCCGACGCGCGCAGTATTTATCCGGCTCGAAGAACCGCTGCTGCGGAACACAACTCCAACCCTTCATCGGGAGCAAGGGCTTCTTCCGCCAGGCGCTGCGCTGATGAAAAAATGGGCGGCGCAGACGGTTGATGGGCGAAGTTTTGGCGCGCTTTGCGTGGAGGCTGGTCATAATTGCGCCTATCGCTGGCCTTCGGCGCGCCGAAATGTCGCCGCCCAAGTGGGGCATTGTTTGTACGGCGTGGAAGATCCGATGACGGCGTGTTCGAACTCAGACCTGGCGGCTTTCAGGAACGCCGGGCTTTTCGTGTTTGCGCAGCGGTTTTCCGCGCACGGCGCGGCTTCCGGACCGTTGGCGGGCCGCCGGCGCTAACGCGCGGCCGAACCGCCGAGGGGGAGGGGGCCGCGTCGCCTGGTCCGGCCGCCGGATCAGGCGACGCGTTTCGGGGGCGCTCCCGGGCGCAGCGTCTGAATCAGCCGGTTGCTTTCCCACACCGCAGCGTCGGCGCGTTCGGCGAGATCCTGAAACATCCTGGGCGCCGATTTAGCCGGAACGCTGTTCGCCCGGGATGCGACGTCCGCGGCGGCATATTCTACGAGTCGCAAATCGACACGCTCTCGCTGCATCGCGGCGCGCATCAGGTCGACGCTTAAAGCGATCAGCTGGAATGTGATCCGCGCGTGGGCCGATAGCGCGTCCGGCGTTCGCTTCAGCGCGTCGACGATGGCGCACACCTCATCCAGCCGCTTGCGCAACCGCGCGAGAGTCTCGCCTGAGGCATAAACCGGGGCCACTTCGATCAAGGTCCGCTTTATAGTGGGCGCGGCGCTGAGCAATGCGAAAAGATGCAGCGCCCAGTGGGAGACCAGCGCCGCCTGCGCGGACGGAGGGCTGGCGGGCGTCCGATGCGGCAAAAGCAATCGGGCGATGGCCGCAGGCGCGTCGCCCCAGGCGGCGGGCTCGCATGCACAGAGCGTGCGAGCGGCGTCCGCGGCCAGGCGGAGATCTGCGGCGAAACCATCCGGCGTGCGCCAGTCCCAGATCGCGACGCGGAGCCCATCGGCGCACCGGGCGATTTCGGTGCGGGAATCGTGCAAATCGAGCGTCATAGAAACTCCCTGCGCCGCCATTTGGGAGCGCCGCCTCAATTTTGAAGGCCGCGGCGTGTTCCTGTTGGGGAAATTCGCTGCGGCGTAGTGCTGCGCTGCATAAAGCGGGGCGGCGAGGGTATCCGCGTCATCAGCCTTGCCGATCCCTGATTTTTCTGCCTCTTTAGCGCGCGCTCATCCCTTGAGCGCGCAATGAACGCATCGCGCCGAAGGCCGGCGGAAGGACCAGGGATGAGTACGCCGCGGCCATTGGACGTCGCCAAATTGCGGGCCTATCGAATCCCGTCCTTAAAAGCCCGGTATGATGCGCGGGACGCCATCATCTACGCGCTGGGGGTCGGCGCCGGGCTGGCCGATATCGACGAAACGGCGTTTCTTTATGAGCAGATGCTCAAAGTGCTGCCGACCATGGCCGTCGTGCTGGGGCGGGGGGACCTCTGGTGCATGGACCCCGACGCCGGGCTCGACTGGCCTCAGATATTGCATGCGGGCCAGCGCTTGAAGCTGCATCGCCCGTTGCCGCCCCAGGGGGAGGTGTCGACCGAGAGCGAAATTCTGGAAATTTCGGATAAGGGCCCCGGGAAACCGGCCCTGATCGCGGCGCGCCGGCAGGTGTTCGACGCAGCCGGAGACATCGTGGCCGATATCGAAGAAGTCTGGATCGTGCGCGGCGCCGGCGGCTTTGGCGGGCAGCGGGCGTTCAATTTCATGCTGCCCGATCCCATGCCGGAACGCGCGCCGGATTTGACCTTGAGCCTGCCCACCGCAAGGAACCAGGCGATGATCTATCGCCTGTCCGGCGATCTGAACCCCCTGCATGTCGACCCCGGCGTGTCGCGGCTTGGCGGGTTTGAACGGCCGGTGCTGCATGGCCTTTCGACCATGGGGATGGCGTGCCGGGCCTTGACGCACCTGGTATGCGGGGGCGATCCAACGCCGCTTCGGGAAATGAGCGTCCGTTTCACTGCGCCGGTCTGGCCGGGAGAGACGATCCGGACGGATGTGTGGACAGGCGGGGACCGCATCCGGTTTCGCGCCGTCGCCGTAGAGCGTGGCGACATTGTTCTGGACGAAGGTTCGGCGTCGCTGAAAAAGTAAAGGCGCTGACGGCGCTTAAAGCTGAGTGCATAGGGAAGTGAAGATGTCTGAGAAAAAAATTATCGCGGTCAATGGCGGCACCGGCAATCTGGGCGGCGCGCTGGCCAAGCGCCTGGCGAAGGCCGGCTACAAGGTTGTGATCGGCTCGCGTTCCGCGGAAAGCGCGCAGAAGGCGGCCGCGGAAATCGGCCACGGCGCCGAAGGCAAGCAGAACGCCGATGCGGCGGCCGCGGCTGATCTGATCATCGTGTCCGTGCCGTTTGCGGCGCAGGAAGCCACGTTGCGCGACATTGCTCCACACGCCAAGGGCAAGATCGTGGTGGAAACCACGGTGCCGCTCGTCCCGCCGAAAGTAATGCGCGTGCAAATGCCGGCGGAAGGCTCCGCGGCGCAGCGTGCCCAAGCCATTCTTGGCGAGGACGTCACAATGGTCTCCGCCTTTCACAATGTGGCGGCGCACAAACTTGAGCAGGACATCGATGTGGGATGCGACGTGCTGGTGTTCGGCGACGACAAGGCGGCGCGCGCTGAAGTGATCAAGTTGGCGGAGGCGGTAGGTCTGCGCGGCATTCACGCCGGCGCGCTGGCGAACTCCGCCGCGGCCGAAGCGCTGACCTCGATCCTGATCTTCATTAACAAGAATTACGCCGTCGACGGCGCCGGCATTAAGATCACGGGCGATCTGAAGGAGCCTTCCTAGACTCATTCCCGATTTGAGTTGCTCAACTCAAGTCGGGATAAAAATGGGTCTATACTTTTAATAAGAGCCCTTCTTATCCGACCGGAATGATTCATTCCCGTCGGGAAGGGCTAGAGCGATTTCAGGCCGGCCGGAATCGGTCGGCCGGTTCGATAATCGCTCTGATTCAATTTTGAGAGCCCGATTCACGCGCCTACCGTGTGTACGGTCGGCACGATCGGGCTCTAAGGGCCGCTCATGATCCAGATCATTCCATTGCGGGGCATGCCGGAGATCGCGCCAGGGTGCGATCTGCCGGCTCTGCTGGATGCGGCGCTTTCACGAGAGGGCGTCGCCCTGGCGGCTGACGATATCCTCGTCGTCACTCAGAAAATCGTGTCGAAGGCGGAAGATTGCTATGTTCGCCTTGATGGCGTGACGCCGTCAGCGGAGGCGTCAGCTCTTTCAGAAAAAGTCAGAAAGGACCCGCGCCTCGTACAATTGGTCCTGCAGGAAGCCTCCGCAGTGATCCGCGCGGCCCCGAATGTTCTCATTGTCCGTCATCGCCTTGGGCATGTGATGGCGAACGCGGGGATCGACGCCTCGAATATCGGCGGCGGTTCGGATGAGCGCGTTCTTCTTCTGCCGAAGGATCCGGACGCCAGCGCCCGGCGGATAGCGGAGGGGCTCGGCGCACTTTGCGGTGCGGCTCCAGCGGTGGTGATCTCCGACAGCTTCGGGCGGCCGTGGCGATATGGCGTCGTCAATGTCGCCGTGGGCGCTCATGGAGTTGAATCATAGATCGACCGGCGGGGCGACGAAGATCGGGACGGCCGGGTTTTGCAGGTCACCCAGGTCGCGCTCGCCGATTTGCTGGCCTCCGCGTCTGGGCTGGCGTGCGGAGAAGGGGCGGAGGGCGTGCCCGCGGCCTTGATCCGGGGCTATAAGCTGACAGGTGCGGCGAAGCCTGCGGCTGCGCTGATCCGTCCGGAGAACGAGGACCTTTTTCGATGAGCGATGCGCGCGGCGACATCGTGGTTCTGACCGGCGGCGTCGGCGGCGCGAAACTGGTCCGCGGTCTGTGCTTGGCGCTGCCGCCGGAGCGCGTCTGCGCCATCGTCAATACCGGCGACGACTTCCGGCATATGGGTTTGCATGTGTCGCCCGACATCGACACGCTGCTGTACACGCTCTCCGGTAAATCCAATCAGGCGCAGGGCTGGGGCCGGGAGAACGAGACCTGGACCTTCATGGGGGCCGCCGCTTCGCTGGGCGCGCCGAAATGGTTCAACCTCGGCGACGGCGATCTGGCGCTGCATGTGTTGCGTAGCGCGCGGCTGGCGGAAGGCGCCAAACTGTCGGTAGTTATAGCGGATTTCGCCGCTGCATGGGGCATCAAGGCGCGGATGCTGCCAATGTCCGACGATCTGGTGTCGACCGTCGTCGACACCGAAGAAGGGCCGCTGGAGTTTCAGCGCTATTTCGTTGAGCGCCAATGCGCGCCGCGTGCGTTCGGCGTTCGATTTCGCGGGGCCGCCAACGCTGAGCCGGCGCCGGGCGTTCTGCAAGCCATCTCCAACTCCACGGCGATTTTCATCGCGCCGTCCAATCCATATCTGAGCGTCGATCCGATCCTCGCCGTCCCGGGGCTGAAAGCGGCGCTGTGCGCGGCGCGCGCGCCAGTCGTCGCGGTGTCGCCCATCGTCGGCGGCAACGCCGTGAAGGGGCCGACCGCCAAGCTGATGCAGGAATTCGGCTTGAGCGTCACCAATCAATCCATCGCGGCGCATTACGCCGATGTACTCGACGCCTTGTTGATCGACGAAAGCGACGCCGGGCCGGACGGCGATCTCGCTGTGGCTGCGGCGCGGACATTGATGAAATCGGACGAGGACCGACGTCGTGTGGCGGAGGCGGCGCTGGCGCTCGCCCAGCGTGTGGCGGCGACATGAACTGGGTTGCTGTCGTGCCGCTCAAGCAAGGCGGTTCGCAGAAGTCTCGCCTGGCGCAGATGCTCGACCCGGCGCAGCGGGCGGCACTGACTGACGCCCTTTTTTCGCATGTCGTTTCGACGCTTGGCGCGTGTACTCGACTCTCAAAGGTTATTGTGCTGTCGCCGTCCGACCCCGAGCGTGCGCACACTGAATGGGTCCCTGATCGGGGGCGCGGCTTGAATGAAGAATTGACCGCGTTGCGCACGCATTTTCCCGACCGGGACTTTTTGGTCGTTCACGCCGATCTGCCATTTTTGGAACCTGGAGACATTAATCGCCTTCTTGATGCTGCTGAATCCGGCGCAGCTATTGCGCCCGATAAACACGTTCAAGGAACCAACGCCCTCGCCGTGCGCGCCGGTGTGAGCCTCGCGTTTGGATTCGGAGAGGCTTCATTCGAAAAGCATCGAGCGGTCGCGCCTGCCGCCGTGATCGTTCAATCGCCTGGCCTGGCGCAGGATATTGATACGCCTGATGATCTTCAGGCGGCGCTGAAGCTTGGGTTTGCTTTGGCGCCCTCGTGACCGCGCAACCTCCACGTGACCATCTCTGGACGCAATAATTAGAGTACAGATTGATTTCGTCCGGGCCTTCCGAAATGTGCTTGCCTTCGGGAATGAACGGTCTACCTTTCCCGTTAAGGTTCCGATTGAGAACCAGACCGCCTCAAAAAAAGAGGAGGGATAAGTGGAGGAGATTCTACGCTCGGCAGCGTTTCGACGCCCGCCGATGCGTGACAAGGCGTTCGTGTTATTCTCTGACGGCTCGTTGCAACTCAGGAGCCGACATGGTGGCTGATGGACCATCGTCCAAATCAGGCGCGGGCGCGTCTGCGCGCAATAAAAAGATCGCGCTGAACTTTGTAGATGCGCTCCGAAACGGCGACCGCGCGGCCATAGAGGCGGCGTTATCTCCGAACTTTCGTTTCCTGCGTTTGAACGACCGGCTCTCCCGATTCGAATATCTGGACGCGTTGGAGCGAACGATTTTCTCGACGACGGAGCCCGTGTTCGACATTCTCTATATCGCTGCGATCGGAGATCGCGTCTTTCTGGAAGTCGCGCTTGAGTTTGACTTTGAGGGCGGCCGTGTTCGCGGTCAGCATAATTCCATATACGTGATCGAAGACGGGGAGATTTACGAAATCCGCGAATATGGCGGGATACTGGACTAGAATCTAAAGCCGCGCGCCAGGCTCATCGGCGATCGGATTGCGCAGCAGGCCTATTCCTTCAATCTCGACCTCGCAAACATCGCCGGGCTTCATGAAAAGCGGTGGGGTGCGTGCTGCGCCGACGCCGGAGGGCGTGCCCGTCACCAAAACTGCGCCGGGCTCCAGCGTGATTGCGGCGCTGATGATTTCAATCATGTGCGCCACGTTGAAAATCATCTGATCGGTGTTCGACGATTGCACCACCTCGCCGTTGAGCCGCGTTTCGATTTTCAGGCCCGCGCCGCCGGGCGGCAAAGCGTCGGCGGTGACGAAGCATGGTCCGAAAGCCCCGGTGGAGTCGAAATTCTTGCCGATGGTCCATTGCGGCGTCTTGTTTTGATAGTCGCGGATCGAGCCGTCGTTGAAGACCGAATAGCCCGCGACATAATCCAGCGCATCGTCGCGGCGCACATGCCTGGCGCGCTTACCGATGATGCAGGCCATCTCGCCTTCGAAATCGAGCGCGTTGGATACACGCGGTCGTAAGATGGGCGCGCCCTGGCCGATGAGGCTGGAGGCGAAGCGCGAAAAGAGAGTAGGAAAGCTCGGCGGTTCGAATCCGAATTCACGCGAGTGATCTGCGTAATTAAGGCCCAGGCACAAGATCTGCGGTGGGCGCGGCAAGGGCGGCAGATGCTCGACGGCTCCAAGGTCGACGGCGTGACCATGAGTGAGCAGCGCATGCGCTTCCTGCAGTGAGGCGCCCCCGCGCGTAATCAGATCGGCGAGAGATCCGGGATACAGCGCCTCGTTGGCTGTCGCGCCGTAAAAAACGCCGCCGCGCTCGACGGCGAGGCCCATAACGCCGTCTTTCCGAAACGTCAGAAACCGCATGCGCGCCAACCCTCTAATTGCTTCGGCAGTTTGCGCGGAGGGTTAGGCGAGGTCAATTGCGGTCGTGGCGCCCGGGATTGACGCGCGCGTCCGCCCGGTACAATCAAGGCGCTGCGCGGCCCCGTAGCTCAGCAGGATAGAGCAGCGGTTTCCTAAACCGAAGGTCATGAGTTCGAGTCTCGTCGGGGCCGCCAGCTTTGACTCAACCCTTCGAAGTGACCCCTCTCGGGCCTTCCGTCAGCGCGGTGGTGTAGACGCGCCGGGCGACCCGCCAACCGTCAGACGTGCGCACCAGATCGTCGGCGTATTGTCCCCACATGGAATAGAGCTCGCCTTCGAAGGCGAGGCGGCCGCGATGGACGGCGTAATAATGGACTTTGGCCGTCGCCTTGTCGCCGTTCACCTGGATGCGGAAGTTCAGCACATTGTGATGGGTGGCGCCGCAATTGGACGTGGGGCCGAGATTTTCGTGCATTGAGGCGATTAGGCTGGCCCGGTTGGGGCTGACGACGCCCGGCATGGATTGCGTGTAGTCGCCGACGCAATCGGCCATGAACACCTCATCCATGCGGTCGAAGGTCTTGGAGTCCACGATCTCGCAATAGCGATGATAGACCTGCATGATCTCGTCTTTGTCGTTCAGTTCCTGGAGCGACAAGGCCATGTTTTTCCTCCCTTGGGCTTTCCGCCCATAATTGTTGTCAGATGAAACTATTGCGGCTGTTTCTATAAGGCGGAAGCGCAAGGAGGAGAATAGCGCGCGCGTCTTGGGCGTTTCCTATTTCGCGTCTCCCGGAAGTTGCATTTCATAACGCGCCCAGCCATCGATCAGCGTGTGCGCCACCTTGGCGCCCACTCGATATGCGGCCTCATAGGCTGGCCGGCCTTCGCCCGGATACGATTCCTCGAGCGAGTTCTTCGTCTCCTGTTTCGGCGCGGGCATCGTGTAGTTCGACCCGGTTCGCAATACCATGAAGCGATCCCAATCCGCGCGGCCCATGCGATCGAGCCGGTGCAAGGCGGAGGCGATGGCGGCGTCTTCCATATTCGTCATGGCGAATACGCCCTTGCCTTTGGTCAGCAGCGGCACCCAATCGCGCGCATATTGATTCAGATGTTGGCCGTGCCAGTAATGGTCGGAGGCGAAACTGTCGCCGATCAAGACGCTCGGGCCTTTTTGAGTAGCAGGGAAACTGGTCCAGCGTTTCGCGAAGCTCTTCATCTCGGGCGTGTAGTCGAGCTTCACATTGCGCGATTGCGCGAACGCCCATTCGGTGAGCGCGCCGTTCAGCGTGTATGCCAAAGGGTAAGGGCCGTCGGGGCCGATATCATCGCCGTTTTTGGGGAGTTCGTTGGGCCGATCCGCGCCCGCCACGTAGATTCCATAGGGCCAGTCTTGCGGCGCGTCGCGCATATCCATCGATTGCGCGATGTCGCTGACGACATATTTCGCCCAGGCGGCGGAGCCGATGGCGGCGAGATCGGGATCGACGCCCGCGATGCCGGCCACGATCCAGTAGCTTTGCCGCAGGTCGAAGCGGGGATCCATTCCCAGCGCCATGATAGAGGGCCCGGCGTTAATGAGCGACATGCCGGTTGTGATCGCCAGGATCGAGTGATCGGCGTTGGTGAGGAGCGGGTGCGTGCCGCCGGGAAAGTCGATTTTTTCCGTGAGCTTTTCGCGTTCCGCCCAGAACTGAAGTTCGCCCGGCTTGTCGCCCGTATCCGCGCCGGTTTCAAAGGTCGCAACGATGACGACCTTGGGTTTGATCACGTCGGCGAACGCGGAAGGCTCGCCGAACAGCAAGGCGAGGATCAGAAAAAAGCTGAAGCGGTGCAAGTGATTGTCCCCGAAGCTGCGCTAAGTCGATTGTGCCCTTAGCGTCGTTCGGGCGGGCTCGAAAGCTGGCAGCCCCGCTTCAGCGCCTGTTGGTCAAAAATGCCGCCAAGTTCGGCAGCGTTTTATAGGAATCGTCGCCCGGGCCGTTTTCGCCGCGCGTCAGGCCCGCCGCCGTGGAAGCGGGCGCGGAGGCGGCTTCATAGGTCCAGTCGATCAGGCGCTTGCGGAATGAGAAATACCAGCGGCCGTTTTCCCGTATATAGCGGTCGAGATAGCGCCCGCCCGCGATGTAATCGCGCGCGCCGCCGATGATGTGACAATTGATGGTGTAGATTTCGCCTTCGGCTCGGTCGCCGTCGATCCAGTAGAGCGCATTGCCGACGACATGCTGGGTGATCATGGTTGACGGCGATTGTTTGATCCAGGCGATGAAATCGTCGCGCTTGCCGTGAAACATCGGCCCGTGATCGTGCACCGCGTCGGGGTGGTATAGGCCTTCGAGGATCGAGAATTCGCGGCGATCGACCGCGCGGCTATAGCTGGCGACGAGGTCCGCCAAGGCTTGCCGGTCGAGCAAATCCTGCAAGGTCTTCATTCGCGTCCTCCCGTTTTTGTTGTGCGCATATTGCTCTATCGTTCGCCCGCCAATTGCGCGCGCATGGACTCAGCCACGGCGGCGAGCGTTTCCTTCCGCGGCGATGTGGCGCGCCAGGCCAAAGCGAGAGACCGGTAGGGCTTCTCGCCGATGAGGGGCGCCTTCTTGGCCTTAAGACCGCGCAATATCCCGGCGTCGATGGCGATCTGCGGCACAAGCGTAATGCCCAGGCCGCCTTCGACCATTTGCACCAGCGTATGAAGGCTCGTGCCCTGAAAGGCGATGTTCCGGCGGGCGCCTTCCAGCGAGCAGGCCGCCAAAGCATGATCGCGCAAGCAGTGTCCATCTTCCAGCAGCAGCAAATCTTCCAGGGCAATGTCCGCCTGGGTGATGGAGTCCCGTTTGGACAAACGATGGCCCTCCGGAAACACGACCCAGAATGGATCGGTCCCGATGTCGGCTGTTTGCAGGCCCGGCAAGTCGAACGGCAAAGCAAGCAAAGCCGCGTCGATTTCGCCTTTTTCCAGCCGCGACTGCAGAACGGCGGTTTGTTCCTCGCGCAAATAGATCTGCAATTTCGGAAAACGCTTTCGCAGATGCGGCAAAATGCGCGGCGCGAGGAATGGCCCGATCGTGGGGATCATACCCACCCGCAGGGGGCCGGAGAAGGGTTCGCGCGCCGCGGCGGCTGCGTCGGTCAGGTCGTCGACGTCGCCCAGAATCGCGCGCGCCCGGCGGGCCAGATCCAGGCCGATCGGGGTGGGCGACACCGAGCGCTTGGTGCGCTCAAGGAGCTGCACGCCCAACAGATCCTCCAATTCCTGAATGGCGGCGCTCAGCGTGGATTGGGTGACGCTGCAGGCTTCGGCGGCCTGTCCGAAATGGCAGGAATCGACGACGGCGGTCAGAAACCGCAATTGGCGCAGGGTGGGAACGGGTCTCATACGCAGCATGTATAATCGATAAAAGCGATTAAATCAATCGTAATTATACGTTTCCGGCGATTGAATGAATTCAGTAGGAAGACCCAGCGCCGTCGTGGGGACGGCGTCTGCATATGTCGAATTACAAGGAACTTTAGATGTCTCTCATCAACACCGAAGTGAAGCCCTTCAAGGCGAAGGCTTTCAAAGGCGGCAAGTTTATCGACGTGACCGAGGCCGATCTGAAGGGCCGCTGGTCTGTCGTGTTCTTCTATCCGGCGGACTTCACGTTCGTTTGTCCGACGGAACTGGAAGACCTGGCCGACAATTATGCCGAGTTCACCAAGCTCGGCGTCGAAATCTATTCCGTGTCGACCGACACCCACTTCAGCCACAAGGCCTGGCACGACACCTCGCCGGCGATCGGCAAGATCGCCTACACCATGGTCGGCGATCCGACCGGCACGATCACCCGCAATTTTGGCGTCATGATCGAAGAAGCTGGTCTGGCTGACCGCGGTTCGTTCGTGATCGATCCGGACGGCGTTCTCCAATACCAAACGGTGAACTTCCTCAAC
>CAYNCS010000016.1:0-36642 GCA_964395875.1 uncultured Caulobacteraceae bacterium
CGCCGGGAATCGGAAACATCGACCGCGGCGGTACGGTAAGCTTCATCTCCGACATTTCTTTCAGATCGCCGCCGGCGCAGAAAGCTTTGTCGCCGGCCGCAGTCAGAATGGCGACGCGCAGCGCGGGGTCTTTTTCGAACCGGTCCCAGGCTTCAAACAGGCCCTCGCGCACGTCGCGGCTGAGGGCGTTGCGCTTGTCTGCGCGATTGATGGTGAGCACGGCGATGCCCGGCTCATGGACTTCGAACAGAATGGCGTCGGACATCAATAGCCCCTTTTGAAAAGATCGTGCGCTTCGGCGGACAGTTTCTCGCGCTGATCGGGATGGGCGATCTCGATCATGGCTTTGGCGCGCTCGCGCAGGGAGCGGCCCTTCAATTGCGCCGCCCCATATTCGGTGATGATCACGTCGACTTCGGACCGGCCTGTGGTGACTGGGCCGGACAGACGTGACACCACGCGGCTGTCGGTCTTGGCGGTGGACGGCAGCGCGATAATGGAGTGCCCGCCCGGCGAACGCGAACCGCCGCGCACATAATCGACCTGGCCGCCGGTGCCGCCCAGATAATTCTCGCCCGCCGTTTCCGCGTTCACCTGTCCGGTCAGATCGACCTCAATCGCCGAATTGATGGAGACCAGTTTCGGTAGCGATGCGAGGATCGCTTCGTCATGCGTCAGCGCGGAATCTGCCAGCAGGATCGACTGGTTGTTGTGCGCGAAGCGATACAGGCGCTCGGATCCGATCAGGGCGCCGGTGACCGAAATGCCCTTCCACTTGCCGTGCGTTGCGTTGGTGACGACGCCGGCCTCGACCAGATCGACCAGCCCGTCGCCGATCATGCCCGAATGCACGCCCAGATCGCGGCGGTCCCTCACCAGCTGCAGGATCGCGTCCGGCACGGCGCCGATGCCGATCTGCAGAATGCTGCCGTCTTGAATAAAGTTCGCGGCGAAGCGCGCGATCGCTTGATCCACGTCGCCGGTCTTGGCGGGCGGCACGGTGACGGGCGCGCGGTCGCACTCCACGATCACGTGGAAGTCCGAGGATTTCAGCATAGAGGAAGCGGGCACGTTCGGGACCTGCGCGTTCACCTCCGCGATGACCACGCGCGCCTTCTTAATCGCCTTCTGCACGTAATCGCCGATCAGTCCCGGTGAGTGCAGGCCATCGGCGTTCGCGGGGCTCACCTGAATGATCGCGACGTCGCAAGCGATGTCGCCGTCCGCGATCATGCGGCCGAGCTGGCCGACATGCGAGGGAATGATTTCCAGCGCGCCGGTCTTGGTGAGGGAGCGTAAGGCGCCGATGGCGCCCATGGAGCGGAACTTGATGTGGTCCGCGTAGTCCGGCTTCACCAAACCGGAAAAGCTCGACCCGGTGAACAGCGACACGCCGCCCAGCTTTGCGCGCTGCGCATAGAGGATTTCCAGGATCGTCGTCGGCTCGCCGCAGGCCTGGCCGCACACGATCGCATCGCCCGGTCTGATGTAACGCGACAGATCCAGGTCCGTCGCGCTGACGTGTTCAGCCATCTATTCGTCCACCTTGAAATAATCGGGTTTGGGGATCGTCCACTGATCGCCCCAGATCTGGTTGCCGCCGTCCACATGCAGGACTTCGCCAGTGATGAAGGAGCCGGCCTCGCCGCCGACGAAGCACACGGCGTTGGCGATCTCTTCGACCTGCCCGAAGCGTTTCATCACATTGGTCTGGATCATCGCCTTCACGGCGTCGGGATTATAGACGTTCATGCCTTCGCTGGAGATCAGGCCCGGCGCCACGCAATTCACGCGGATTTTCAGCGGCGCCCATTCGATGGCGACCGTCTTCGACAAGGCGACCACGCCCGCGCGCGCGGCGGCGGTGTGCGCCACGCCCGGCATGCCGCGCCCGACCACGGCGATGATATTGACGATGGAGCCGGGTTGGTTCGCGTCGCGCCAGCGTTTCGCCGCCGCCTGCATCATCAGCCAGGTGCCGTTGAGATTGGTGTCGATGACGGCGTTCCAGCCCTTGTATGGAATATCGATGGCGTGCGTCGGGAATTGTCCCCCCGCATTGTTCACCAGAAGATCGATTGCGCCGAAACGATCATAGGCCTTGGCGAAAAGGCCCTCGACGGCGTCCGGATCGCGAATGCTCATGGCATGGACCAAAGTCTCGCCGCCATATTGCTTGATAGACTCATTGGCGGCGTTGAGCTTGTCTTCCTTGCGGCCGCACAGAACGACATTGCCGCCCAGGCGCGCGACCCAATGCGCGATGCCGCGACCTAGGCCGCTGCCCGCGCCCGAGACCAGCACCGTCTTGCCCTTGAAATAATCGTCGCGCAAAGCCGGCGTCAGGCGCGCCAGCGCTTCGTCGGTGCGCCCGTATTCGGTCATTGCGTTTGGCTCATACGATGGTTTTGCTGCGACCCGCCCAATAAGGCGCTCTGATCTCGCGCTTCAAGACCTTATTGGCCGGGCTCACCGGGAACGGCTCCACGCGGAACTCCACCGAGCGCGGCGTTTTATAACCCGCCAGGCGCGTGCGCACATGGGCGATAATGTCGGCCTCATTCGTCTCCATACC
Source organism: uncultured Caulobacteraceae bacterium (assembly GCA_964395875.1). Lineage (GTDB taxonomy): Bacteria > Pseudomonadota > Alphaproteobacteria > Caulobacterales > Aquidulcibacteraceae > JBEVJO01. Next base: position 2,576 of record CAYNCS010000016.1, read on the forward strand.
GTCATGCAGGCGCACCACGGCATGCACGGCTTCGCCCCATTTCTCGGACGGGATGCCGATGACGACCACTTCCTTCACGGCCGGGTGGCTGGCCACGGCGTTTTCGACTTCGGTCGAATAGACGTTCTCGCCGCCGGAAATGATCATGTCCTTCATACGGTCGACAATGAAGATCAGGCCTTCCTCATTCATGTAGCCGCCGTCGCCGGTATGCATCCAGCCATTACGCAGCGCCTGCGCGGTCTCCTCGGGACGCCGCCAATAGCCCTTCATCACCGTGTCGCTGCGCAGGGTGATTTCGCCGATCTCGCCACGCGGGATTTCATTGTCGTTCTCGTCAACGACGCGGATGTGCATGCCAGGCATGGCGCGGCCCGTCGCGGTGTTCAGGCCACGCTTGCGGTTTTCGCCAACCAGATATTTGTGCGGCAGCATGGTGCAGGCGCCGGCCAGTTCGGTCATGCCATAGATCTGCACCAGATCAGTGTGCGGCAGCTTCGCCGTGACGCGATCCAGCAGCGCTTCGGTGATAGGCGCGCCGCCATACATGATGGTCTTCAGGCTCTTGGTGTCGAACTTGTGGAAGTCCGGGCAGTCGATTGTCATCGACAGCACCGTCGGCACCAGCAGCGTCTCGTTCACCTGATGCTTTTCAATGAGGCGCAGCGTTTCGGTGGGTTCGTATTGTTCGATCAACACGCCCGTACCGCCGCCGACGATCAGCGCCAGCGCCGGGAATGTGCCGGCGACGTGGAACATCGGCCCCGTGACAAGGAATACGCTGTCGGCCGTCAGAATGCCTTCCGATGCGCATGACAGCGACATGTTCAGCACATTCTTATGCGTGACGATGGCGGCCTTGGAGCGGCCCGTTGTGCCGCCGGTATAGCCCAGCGAAAAACCATCGTCGCCGCCGCGCACCACTTCCGGCCCTGGCGCATGGTTCGCCAGAAGGTCTTCGTAGAACGGCAGACCGTCGAGCCCCTCTGTGAAGGTCGCGACCCTCATTTCCGGCCGGCCCTTGGCGAGCGCGCGGCCGGACTCTGCCATGCGCTCATCGTAGAACAGCACCGCCGGTTCGCAATCGGTGAGCGCATCCGCCAGTTCCGGCACGGACCAGCGCCAATTTAGCGGCACGAACATGCCGCCGGCGCGAGAGATCGCGGCCATCAGTTCAAAGAAGCGATCGCTCAACAAAGCGAGCAACGCCACGCGGTCGCCAGGCTTCACGCCCATGGCGCGCAATGCCGCTGCGGCGCGATCGACGCGCGCATTGGTTTCGGCCCAGGTGCGCACCGTGCCTTTGAAAATGGTCGAGGTGTGTTTGCCGCGCGTCTGCGCCGTGCGCGACAGTGCGGCGGAAACTCCGATGGGGCTCTTGGCCGGAAAAACGTCAGAATCCGACACGGTCTTCCCCCTTCAATTGGAGGATTTGCCGGGCTTCGTCCGGCGACGCGATTTCCAGGCCAAGACCTTCCAGGATGGAGCGGACTTGGGTTACCTGCTCGGCGTTGCTGGACGACATCCGGCCCTTGCCCGCCCACAGATTGTCTTCAAGCCCGACGCGGACATGGGCGCCCATCGCGGCGCCCATAGCGGCGATCGGCATTTGCGAACGCCCGGCGCCCAGCACTGACCAATGATATTGATCGCCGAACAAGCGGTCGGCCGTCCGCTTCATATGCATGACTTCTTCCGGGTGCGGGCCGATGCCGCCCAGAAGACCGAACACGGTCTGGATGAACAGCGGCGGCTTTACCAGGCCTTCGGCGAGGAAGTACGCCAGATTGTGCAGATGGCTGGTGTCGTAGCACTCAAACTCGTAGCGCGCGCCGGTTTCGTTCAGCGTCTCCAGCGCAAAGCGGATATCCTTGTAGGAATTGCGGAACACCAGATCGTGGCTGGCTTCAAGCATTTCCGGTTCCCAGGAATGCTTGAAGTCTTTGTAGCGCTTCAGCATCGGGAACAGGCCGAAATTCATCGAGCCCATGTTCAGGCTGGCCACTTCCGGCTTCCACACGGCGGCAGGGCGCACGCGCTCCTCCACCGGCATGAAGGGCGAGCCGCCGGTGGTGAGATTCACGACGACATTGCTGCGTTGACGGATCACCCGCAAAAACGGCTCGAACGCCTCGACGCTCTGATCGGGGCGGCCATTTTCCGGATTGCGCGCGTGCAGGTGCACGATGGATGCGCCCGCTTCGGCGGCGCCGATCGCCGCTTCGGCGATTTCCGCCGCCGTCACCGGTAGATGCGGCGACATCGACGGAGTGTGAATCGACCCCGTGACGGCGCAAGTGATGATGACTTTGCCATTAGAACTCGCGGCCATTCGAAGCTCCTCTCCCCAGTGGCGCTATCGGCTGCGCTGCGTTTTCTCGTCGTTGACTTTAAGATGAACCACATTCATTATTGTGTCAACGGGCGCAGGGCGCAGCTTTCTCGGTAACCATCATGCCACGCATCACAGCGGAACGCATGCGCGATCGCCGCGATTCCATCGTGAATGCGGCGCGCAAGGTGTTCAGCGAAAAGGGCTACGATTCCGCGTCGATTTCCGAGATCGCGCGGGCCGCCGGCGCCAGCGACGGCCTGCTCTATCGGTATTTCGATGGTAAACGCGATCTCTTGTTCGCGGCGCTCGACGATTTCTATGGCGAGGCCGTGCGCGAAGCCGAACGCGCCATCAAGGAGGCTAAGGGCTTCGAAAGCAAACTGAACAGCCTGGTCGAACATCACATCCGCGTCTTCGCCGAAGACACGGGCATGTGCCGGCTCTTCATCTCCGAGGTCCGGAATCTCGATGAATATGTCGGCTCGAACATTCAGGCGCTGAACAAGCGCTACGCCAAATTGCTGACGCCGGTGCTCGACGTCGGCGTGAGCGACGGCATCCTTTCGCCAAACGCCGACCGCCGCGTCATCCGCGATATGGTTTTCGGCGGCATTGAACACATCGCCTGGCGCCACATCAGCGCCGGACAACGCATCGACGTGCAGGCGCTCTCCAAACAGGTCGCCGCCATCATTATCAAAGGGATCACCGCTCTGTGACCGCGTTCAAATCCATCCTGGTCGCCAATCGCGGCGAGATCGCCGTCCGCATCCTGCGCACCGCGCAAAAGCTCGGCATGCGGGGGCTCGTCGTCTATCACGCCGCCGACCGCAAGACGCCCGCCGTGGAAATGGCGGACGATGCCATCGAGATTACGGGCGCGACGCCGGTCGCCGCCTATCTCGACGGCGCGCAGATCATCGAAAAGGCCAAGAAAGCCGGGGCCGGGGCCATCCATCCCGGCTACGGCTTCCTGTCGGAAAATGCGGGCTTCGCGCGGGCTGTGGCGAAAGCAGGCATCGTGTTTGTCGGGCCGGATCCGGAAAGCATCGACCTGATGGGCGACAAGGTGCGCGCCCGCAATTTCGTGCAGCAAAACGGCTTTCCCGTCGCGCCGTCCGCCATCGAAGACGACGATCCGGCCACCTTCGTTGCGCGCGCCAAGGCCATCGGCACGCCGATCCTGATCAAGCCGTCCGCGGGCGGCGGCGGCAAGGGCCTGCGCATCGTGCGCGACCTGGCCGTCCTGGATGAAGAGATCGTGCGCGCCCGCTCGGAGGGCGAGCGCTATTTCGGCGATGGGCGCTTGTACGTCGAGCGCTATGTCGAGCGCCCGCGCCATATCGAGGTGCAGGTGCTGGGCGATGCGCACGGCAATGTCGTGCATCTGTTCGAACGCGAATGCACCATCCAGCGCCGCTTCCAGAAGATCATCGAGGAAAGCCCGGGGCCGGGCCTGACCCCGAAAGAGCGCAAGAAGATTTGCGAAGTCGCGGCGGGCATCGCGCGCGCAGCGGGTTACAAGAACGCCGGCACGGTCGAATTCATCTATGGCGGCGGCGAGTTCTATTTCCTGGAAATGAACACGCGCCTGCAGGTGGAGCATCCGGTGACGGAAGAGGTGACGGGCCTCGATCTGGTCGAGGAGCAATTGCGCGTCGCCGCTGGAGAAAAACTGCGCTTCACGCAGGATGAGGTCAAAAGCAAAGGTGCGGCGATCGAACTGCGCCTTTACGCCGAAGACCCAGCCAAGGGCTTCGCGCCGATGACGGGCCCGGTCCTCGCCTTCCGGCCTTCGGAAAGCGCGCGTGTGGATGCGGGCGTGCGCGAAGGCGGCGAAGTCACCTCGGCCTTTGACCCGATGATCGCCAAGATCATCGTGCACGGCGCCGATCGCGCCGAGGCCATCGAAAACGCCCGCATTGCTCTGGCGGACACGGTATTGCTGGGCTGCAAAACCAATTCGGCGTTTCTGCAGCGTTTCATCGCCGATCCTGTATTCAAATCCGGCGACTTCCACACCGGTACGATCGACGAACGGCCTGACCTTACGGCCGACCCTGCGCCCAATGCGGAAACGCTGGCGCAGGTGCTCGCCGCCGCCGCATTGGCGCTGAAGCCCGTACGCGACGCGGCGGACGCGGTGCCCGAGCTGCATGCAAATCTCGGCGCCTGGAGAAACTGATGCACCACCATTTCTCTTTGGACGGCACGGTTCATCGCGCCTGGCTGACGCAGCGAGGCGATTCCTATGCGCTGCTGAATGAAGACGGCGCCGCGCATGAAGCGGGCCTGTATTTGGACGCCAAGGGCGAGGGCTATCTGCACTTCGAAGGGCAGAACATCTATGTCGTCGTGGCGGTGAAGGGCGATACGGCCTGGATACAACTCGACGGGCAGGCCTATGAAGTGTCGCTGCTCGATCCCGTGCTCCATCTGGGCGAGGAGGCGGGCGGGGCCGCGGCGGATGTCGTGAAGGCGCCGATGCCCGGCGCGGTGATCGACGCGCCCAAGGCCGTGGGCGATGCGGTCGCCGAAGGCGACGTGATCATCGTGATTGAAAGCATGAAACTGGAAACAGCGATCAAGGCGCCGCGCGACGGCGTGATCGCGGAAATCGCGTTCGGCAAAGGGCAAAGCTTTGACCGCGACGCGGTGCTTGTACGTTTGGAGGCGCAAGCCTGATGGGACGCATCGCTTCACGCCTGGACACGCGCTCCGAGCAATTCATCGCAAACGCGGCGCACAATCGCGCTTTGGCCGAAGACCTGAGACAACGCCAGCAGGCGGCGCGCTACGCGCGGCCGCAGCGCGACATCGAACGCCTGGAACGTCAGAACAAGGTCATCCCGCGCGAGCGCCTGAAAATGCTGCTCGATCCGGGCACGCCGTTTCTGGAGCTGTCCACGCTCGCGGCGAACATGGCCTATGACGGCCAGGCGCCGGGCGCGAGCCAGATCACAGGCATCGGCATTGTGTCGGGCCGCGAGGTCGTTATCCATGCCGACGATGCGACGGTGAAGGGCGGCGCCTGGTATCCGCTGTCGGTGAAAAAGATCGTGCGCGCGCTCGACATCGCGATCGAGAACCGCCTGCCCATGATCCACCTCTGCGATTCCGCCGGCGGCTTCCTGCAGCTGCAGCGCGAGCTTTTCGCCGACCGCTATTATGCCGGCCGCATCTTCCGCAATCAGTCGATCCTGTCGAAAATGGGCGTGCCGCAGGTGGCGGTCGTGCTCGGCCATTGCACGGCGGGCGGCGCGTATATTCCGGCGCTGTCGGACTATAACGTCATTGTGCGCGGCACGGGCGCGATCTTCCTCGGCGGTCCGCCGCTGGTGAAAGCCGCGACGGGCGAGATCGTCACGGTCGAAGAACTCGGCGGCGCGGACATGCACACCTCCGTCTCCGGCACGGCGGATTATCCCGCCGCCAGCGAGGCGCACGCCTTCGCCATCACGCGCGAGATCGTCGGCTCCTGGACGCGCGCGCAGAAGACTGTCGTGAATATGGCGACGCCGGAAGCGCCGCATTACGATCCGGACGAGATTTACGGCATCCTCCCGCGCGACAACCGAACCACGTTCGACATGCGCGAACTGGTGGCGCGCATGGTCGACGGCAGCCGCTTCCACGAATACCAGCCCAATTACGGGACCAGCCTGATCTGCGGCTTCGCGCACATTCAAGGCTTCCCGGTCGGCATCCTTGGCAACAATGGCGTGCTGTTCAACGACAGCTCGCTCAAAGGCGCGCACTTCATCCAGCTCTGCGACAAGAACAAGACGCCGCTTCTGTTCCTGCAGAACATCACCGGCTTCATGGTCGGCCGCGAATATGAGCGCCGCGGGATTTCCAAGGACGGCGCCAAGATGATCATGGCCGTCTCCGGCGCGTCGGTGCCGAAATTCACCGTGAACTGCAACGGCGCGTTCGGCGCGGGCGTGTACGGCATGTCTGGCCGCGCCTTCGATCCGCGCTTCCTCTTCACCTGGCCCGGCGCCGGCACGTCCGTCATGGGCGCGGAGCAGGCGGCGAACGTGTTGTCGGAAGTGAAGATCCGTCAGCTGGAGCGCGAAGGCCGCACTTTGTCGCAGGCCGAGATCGATGAAATCCGCGATCCGGTGCTCAACGATTACAAGCGCGAGCAGAGCGCCTATTTCGCGACGTCTGAGCTATGGGACGACGGCGTGCTTGATCCGGTCGACACGCGCAATGCGCTGGCGATCTGCATGTCGGCGGCGCTGAACGCCCCGATCGCAGACCCGCATTACGGCGTGTTCCGGCTGTAAGCTCGGCGAAGATTATTTCTTCAGGCTCGCCATCAGCGCCAGCGTCGCCTGCGCGCGCTTCCAGTGCGGCGCGTCCAGCATTTCGCCGTCGAGGCCGATCGTGCCCTTGCCGGGATTGGCGGCGAACAGATCGACGATGCGCTGCGCTTTCTCGACTTCAGCTTCGGATGGCGTGAAGGCGGCGTTGATCGGTTCGGCCTGATCCGGGTGGATCGCCATCATGCCGCGGAAGCCGGATCGGCGCGCCATCGCGGCCACAGCTTTCAGTCCTTCGACATCACGGAAATTGGTGTGCACCGTCTCAATCGGCGTCACGCCCGCCGCCGACGCGCCGGCGATGCAGAGCGAGCGGATCCACTGATATTCGTGGCAATAGACGCCGTTGTCGTCGCGATTGTTCAGCGCGCCCATGGCGGTGGCGATGTCTTCCGCGCCCCAGGTCATGGCGGCCAGACGCGGCGCGCCCTTGTAATCGCCGATTGAGAAGAGGCCCTCCGGCGTTTCGGTGGCGACGATGATCACGCGGATCTCGCCTTCCGGCACGCCGGCCTGCACTTCCAGCGCCGACAGGTAAGCGTCGAGCCGTTCCACATCGCGGCGGTCGCGCACCTTGGGTAGCATGATCCCGCCGGGGCGGGCGCGCACGATGGCGGCCAGATCGGGCAGCGCATGCGGCGTATCGATGGGATTGATCCGGACCCATGGCCGGTTCGAGCCGGTAAACGCCTTCAGATTGTCGTGCACCATGATCCGCGCATCGGGCTTGGCCGATTCCGCCACGGCGTCCTCCAGGTCGATCAGCAAAAGATCGGCGGCCGAATTCTTGGCCTTTTCGAATTTCTTGTCGCTGTCGCCCGGCACGAACAAGAGCGAGCGCGCCGTTAATACTGGAACCTGAACCATGGAAGAAGCCTTCTCACTCGGGCTGATTGGCAAGAAAAAGGGCGCGACCTTCACAGCCGCGCCCTATGAACCTTAAGCTGATGATCTCAGCTTTTGAAGACCGGTTTGCGCACGTCCAGAACTTTCCAGGACATGCCGATCAGGTCAAACGCATTGCCGACATTCGCGTTCTGCATCACGGCCAGCATGTCGTCGGACTCGATCTGGACGATCGATGTCCCGCCATTCTCGAATTTCAGTTCGACAATGACCGCCGCTTTGCCGTCATGCGTCGGCGTCATGCGAATGCCGTCGATGATCCCTCCGCTCATTGTTGTGCGGGCGGCTCGACGAACATGATGTCCGACGGCGTGATCATCGGCGTCGGCCGGAAGGCCAGGAATAGGTTCCAGCTCTTCAGGTTTTCGATCACCTTGTCCTGCGGCTGACCGGGAAATTCGCGCGCGGCGATGGTTTCCCAATTATCGCCGACCTTCGGCTGGATGTATTTGCGGAGCGGTTTCAGAGCGTCGTTCATGCTGCAACTCGTTCGGTGATAGCGCCGGCTTTCTTGTCGGAATAGCCAGCATCGAAATCATAGGCCAGGGCGCCGTTGACGAAGACCATCTTCACGCCGGTATTGCGGCGGACATAACGCCAGCCGGAGGCGGGCAGATCGTCGACGGGGATTTCCGCGCCGCGATCCATGGTGTTCGCGTCGAAGATGACGATGTCGGCGGCGTAGCCAGGACGCAATAGGCCGCGGTTTTTCACGTTCCAGACCCGGGCGACGTCGTGCGTCAGCTTCTGCACCGCATATTCCAGCGGCAGCGCGTGCTGCTTGCGGACGTATTCCGAGAACAACAGGCTGGTGTCGCCATAGGTGGCGAAGTTCGACACGTGCGCACCGCCGTCGCCAGCGCCCAGGCCGACCAAAGGATCGAGCATCAATTGGCCGATCTTCGGCGAGTTGTTGTGGCCGATGGCGTCCAGACCGAAGGAGATGTCGAAATCGTGCTCAAGCGCGAGGTCGATGATCGCTTCGCCGAAATGGCAATTCCGCTCGGCGGCGATGTCGCGCATGGAGCGATTCATCAGCTTCGGATCGGGCTTGCCCATGCGCTTCACATAGGCGTCGCGGAAATCGATCTGCAGGCCGATCGGCTGCATGAAGCTTTCCAACTGCGTGCAGAGGCTCTTGCGCAGTTCCGGGTCCTTCAGCTTTGCGCGCTTTTCGTCCACCGGCAGGATGGTGGCGGCCCACCAGCCGGGCAGGGTCGCGAAAGTCGAGTTCGGCTGCGTGAGGTCGAAGGACAAATCGATCGGGCGGACCTGCATTTGCGGCGTCACGCGCGCGCCGTGCGCGGTTTGCAGCTTGATTCGGTCGAGCGCGAGGTAAACCAGGTTCGGCCAGGCGTTGGAGTCGAACAGCGGCGAGAAGGTCGTGGAAATCTTGTACTTCCGCGAGATGTCGGCCAGCTGGTCGATGCGCACGCGGAGGATGTCGGCGTCCCAGAATTCCGGCACCATCTGCAGAACAGCGTTGTTCTCGCCCAGTGTTTCGCAGAGCGCTTCGAGTTCGGAATGCTCGGCCAGGCGGGCCGGCACAGGGCGCCGCTCGTGGTCGATATCGACCCACGAACCGCTCATGCCGATCGAACCGGCGTCGAGGCACTGCTTCAGCAATGCCTGCATCTGCTTCACTTCATCGGGCGTCGCCGCGTGGTTGCGCGATCTTTCGGCGCCCATGACCCACATGCGCAGCAGCGAGTGCCCGACCAACGGCGCCACATTGACGCCCAGGCCGCCCTTAATGGCCTTCACGTAATCGCCAAAGCTCTCCCAGGTCCAGGAAATGCCGGCGTCGAAGGCGGCTTTCGGCATTTCTTCGATCTGACGAAAGGTCGCGCCAAGAAGGTCGCGGTCTCCGGCCTTCAGCGGCGCGAGACTGAGCGAGCAATTGCCCGACATGACGGTGGTGATCCCGTGCTCGAGCGAGGGCTGGGCGTAACCGTCCCACAGCAGCTGGGCGTCAAAATGCGTATGCGGATCGAGAAAGCCCGGAGCCACGACCTGGCCTTTGGCGTCGACGACCTGCTTGGCGTCGCCCGTGACTTCGCCCAGAGCGGCGATCTTGCCGTCGCGCACCGCGACATCGCCTTTGAAAGCGGGGGCGCCGCTGCCGTCGCAGATCAGGCCATTGCGAATAATCACATCAAACATTTCTTTTTCCTCGCCTCAAAAGGATAAGCGATGAGCTGGCGCTTGCTCCCGGTGCGCCTGGCCCGTCTTGGGATCTACTCGACTTAGATCAGAATGCGCGCGAAGGCGCGAAAAGCGCCGATCACGCCGACCGGATCATTTGACTTCATTTGACCCAGGTCGCGTGTGTGCGACGCTGATACCTCCCGCCTTGCGCGCCAATCGTGTTGACAATGTCGGCTGCGTCAATTGAATTAGTATATGCTATTCAAATATTGTAGAGAAACCGCGAAGCCCACGCAAGTGCTGCAGGGCCCGGCGACCGACGCCGGCCTTCGCAAACGCGAAGGGCCAAAGTGAATCCCGGGGGCTGGACTGGCGGCAAGGGGAAGCTAAGGTCCGGTGGCGCGCCGACTTGACGCTATGTAAAGCAAGCCCCGGCGCCGGGGGAGTTGAAGCAGGCGCAATTAAAAACCGCGCTGGGGAGGACTAGTATGAAATTGGGAACCGCCCACAAGCGGCGCGCGATGCTGGCGGCGGCGCTCTGCGCTGCGATGTCCGTCCTGGCCGCCTGCGGTCAGACGCCGGTTGATGGCGCCCGTATTGACGCCTCCGCCAAGGATGGCGTCGAGTGGCTTACCCATGGGCGCACCTATGACGAGCAGCGTTTCAGCCCGCTGGATCAGATCAACGACAAGACGATCGGCAAGCTGAGCCTCGCCTGGTACGCAGACCTGGATACGAACCGCGGTCAGGAAGCCACACCCATCGTCGCCGACGGCGTGATCTACACAACCAGCGCCTGGTCCAAGGTGTTCGCCTACGACGCCGTCTCCGGCAAATTGCTGTGGTCGTATGATCCGCAGATTTCTGGCCCAAAAGGCTATGAAGCGTGCTGTGACGTCGTGAATCGCGGCGTTGCAATCTGGAAAGACAAGGTCTTCTTCGGCGCGCTCGACGGCAGGCTGATTGCGCTCAACGCCAAGGACGGCAAGGTCGCTTGGAGCGTGCAGACCACCGACACGACGAAGCCTTACACCATCACAGGCGCGCCGCGCGTGGTGAAGGGCAAGGTGATCATCGGCAATGGCGGCGCCGAGTATGGCGTGCGCGGCTACGTCAGCGCCTACGACGCCGAGACTGGCAAGCTCGATTGGCGCTTTTACACCGCGCCGAATCCGGACGGCAAACCAGACGGCGCGATCTCCGACGACATCATGATGAAGGCGGTCAATTCCACCTGGGGCGCGAACGGCAAGTGGAAGGAATTGGGCGGCGGCGGCACCGTTTGGGACGCCATCGTCTACGACAAGGATTTCGACCAGATCATTATCGGCGTCGGCAATGGCAGCCCGTGGAACCGGCGCATTCGCTCCGGCGATCAAGGCGACAATCTTTTCCTGTCGTCGGTGGTGGCGCTGGACGCCAATACCGGCGCGTACAAATGGCATTTCCAGGAAGTGCCGGGCGAGGAATGGGACTTCACGGCCACGCAGCCTATCATCCTGGCCGACCTGAATATCGACGGTAAGCCCACCAAGGCGCTGATGCATGCGCCGAAGAACGGCTTCTTCTACGTCATCGACCGGTCAACCGGTAAGCCGGTCTCCGCCACGCCTTACGTGCCGGTGAACTGGGCCGACGGTTACGATCCGGCCACCTGGCGCCCAAACATCCGCAAGGAAGCGCGCTACAGCGAAAACGGCGGCAATTTCATCGCCTCGCCAAGCGCGTTCGGCGCCCACAATTGGCACCCGATGGCCTACAGCCCGGATACGGGTCTGGTTTACATTCCGGCCCAGACGATTCCTTTCGGCTATCAGGACGACAAGAGCTTCACCTTCGCGCCCGGCCGCTTCAATCTCGGCGACACGTCGCCTTATCTGATCGGGCCGCGCAACGCCGCGGGTATGAAGGCGATGAAGGCGGCGATGAAGGCCGAATTGATCGGCTGGGATCCGGTCGCCAAGAAGGCGCGCTTCACGATCCCGTATGACCGCGTCGGCTATGGCGGCCTACTGGCGACCAAGGGCAATTTGATCTTCCAGGGCGCGCCCGATGGTCATTTCAACGCTTACAGCGCCGACAAGGGCGAGAAGCTGTGGAGCTTCGACGCCCAGACCGGCGTGATCGCGGGCGCTTCGTCCTTCTCCATCAAGGGCGAGCAATATATCGCTGTCATGGCCGGTTTCGGCGGCTCGACGGCGCTCAGCGCCCCGACAGACATTGCCTATAAGCGCCCGAACGGTCGTCTGTTGGTGTTCAAGCTCAATGGAACGGCGACCCTGCCGCCGGTCGACGTGAAGCCGATGCCGGCGGCCGATTTCGTTGGCAAGTGGACCAAGGCTGACGTCGCCAAAGGCGAACTGCTTTATGCCGGCAATTGCGGTCTCTGCCACGGCCCGTCGGGGTATGGATCGGGCATGATCCCCGATCTGCGGCGTTCGGTGATGGCGGCCAACAAGGACTCCTTCAACGCCGTGGTGATGAAGGGCGCGTTGGAGGACAAGGGCATGATCAATTTCTCTAAATGGATTTCCGCCAGCGACGCGGAGCTCATTCGGGGCTATCTTGCCAGCCGGGCAAAGGATTTGAAGCAGGAGGAAGCCTCCGCGAATACCAAATCCGGATCAAAATAGGGCCGCTTTTGAACGGCGATTACGAACCAGATGCACAGGGAGAACGAATGATGAGTGTGGAATATAAGATGCTGATTGGCGGCGAGTTGGTGGACGGCGAGCAAACGCTCGACGTCGTCAACCCGGCCACGGGCAAGGTCTTCACGACCGTCGCGCGCGCGTCTCAAGGCCAGGCCGAAAAAGCCATCGCTGCGGCGAAAAAAGCCTACCCGGCATGGGCGGCGCTCTCCGCCGCGGAGCGCGGCAAGTACATCAATGCGCTGGCCGATGCGATCGACGCGAACGCCGAGCGTCTGGCGCGCACGCTGACGCTGGAGCAGGGCAAGCCGCTTGGCGACGCCCAGGCCGAAATCGCCTACACCTCCATCTTCCTGCGCTATTTCGCCGGCATGGAAATGCCGGTGGAAGTGGTCCAGGACGACGCGGACCTGCGCGTGGAAGTCCATCATCGCCCGCTGGGCGTTGTGGTCGGCATCGCGCCGTGGAACTTCCCGGTCCTGATCGGCTTCAACAAGGTCGGCCCGGCTTTGCGCTGCGGCAACACGATCGTTCTGAAACCGGCGCCGACGACCCCGGTCGCGACCCTGATGGTCGGCGAGATCGCTGCGAAGATCCTGCCGCCGGGCGTGCTCAACATCGTCGTCGACAAGAACGATCTCGGCTCGTTCCTGACCAGCCACAAGGACGTCGCGAAGGTCTCCTTCACCGGCTCCACCGACACGGGCAAGAAGGTCGCCGCAAGCGTCGCTTCCGGTTTGAAGCGTATGACGCTGGAGCTCGGCGGCAACGACGCGGGCGTGGTGCTCGACGACGTCGACGTCAAGAAGACTGCGCGCGGCGTGATGGATTCGGCTTTCATGAACGCCGGCCAGGTCTGCATCGCCCTGAAGCGTCTGTACGTCCCGGCCAAGATCTATGACGAAATGTGCGACGAACTCGCCGCCATCGCCAAGGACACCACGGTCGGCGACGGCCTGCAGCAGGGCGTGAAGATTGGCCCGGTCCAAAACGCGCAGCAATTCGAGAAAGCCAAGAAATATCTCGAAGTCGCGAAGCGCGACGGCAAGATCATCGCCGGCGGCGGCACGGGTGAAGGCGACGGCTACTTCATCCAGCCGACGGTTGTGCGCGACGTCACGGACGGCTCGCCGATCGTGGACGAAGAACAATTCGCCCCGATCCTGCCGGTCATCAAGTACGACGACGTCGAAGACGTCATCGGCCGCGCCAACAACTCGAACTACGGCTTGGGCGGTTCGGTGTGGTCGTCGTCTCTCGACCGCGCCTATCAATACGCGCAGCGCGTGGACGCCGGCACGGTCTGGATCAACCACCACACGCACTTCGCTCCGCACATTCCGTTCGGCGGCGCGAAGGAAAGCGGCATCGGCGTGGAATTCTCGGCCTATGGTTTGGCCGAATTCGCGCAGAAGTCGGTGATCAGCATCAACAAGCGCTGATCGCTCAGCTGAGGCGGCAAAAATGAACGGCGCGGCGAGCGATCGCCGCGCCGTTTTGTTTGGGGTTACGCCGTCAAGAAACCTGAAACGCAGAGGTCGCGAGGGAGAACCAACGTGCTTGTAAAGGACAAGGTCATCATCGTCGCCGGTATCGGCCCCGGCATGGGCGTGAAAGTGGCGCAGCAGGCGGCCGCTTATGGCGGAAAGGTTTGCGTCGCCGCCCGCACCGCGTCTTATGTCGAAACCATCGTGCGGGAGATCGAGAACGCGGGCGGCGCCATTGCCGGCTGCACGGTCGACGTCGCGGACGAAGCGCAATGCCAGAAGCTGGCGGACTTTGCGCTGGCCAAATGGGGCCGCATCGACGGCCTCGTGAACAACGCCTTCCTGCACGGGGCATTTGAGAGCTTCGAAGCGGGGACCCTCGCGGATTGGAGCCAGGTGATGGACGTCACCTGTTTCGGCGCGCTCCGGATGGTGAAAGCCGTGCTGCCCGCGATGAAGGCGCAGCGCTGTGGATCGATCGTCAATGTCAGCTCGATGGGCAGCATGCAGCCTTATCCGGGCGGTGCAGCCTATGCGACCGCCAAGGCGGCGCTGGAAGGCGCGACGCGTCAGCTCGCGAAGGAACTCGGTCAGTACAATATCCGCGTGAACGCTCCGCGTATGGGACGCATGGACGGCGAGCCGTGGCGCAATGCCCTGGTCGCCATGGCGGCGCAGTACCGCACGGCGCCGGAATCGATTGAAGCGGAGCTGCGCAAGCTGATTTCGCTCGGGGCGCTGCCGCCGGATGAGGAGTGCGCCAACGCCGTCCTGTTCCTTCTGTCTGATTATGCGCGGGTCGTTACCGGCACAGCGCTCGACGTAAACGGGGGCTAGTTCATTGCGCCAGGAACGGACCCACTATTTCCGTTTGTAAGCCCTTCTGTTCACATCGATTTCGTGGTGTATTGCCTGATAAATTCAGGCTTCGGTTCACATGCTTACAAGTAAGACCAAGTACGCCCTGCGCGCGATGCACGACCTCGCCGAACATTCGGACGGCGGGCCGGTAACGATTCCCGATATCGCGGAGCGGCAGGATATTCCGCGGCGGTTTCTGGAAAACATCTTGATGGAGCTCCGGCGCGCCAATCTGGTGGTGAGCCGCCGCGGCATCAATGGCGGCTATGCGCTCGCCCGGCCGGCCGCCGAGATCACCTACGCAGACATCATCCGGCTGATCCAGGGGCCGTTGGCCCTTGCGCCATGCGTCAGCCTGAAGTCCTACCGCCGCTGCGATGATTGCGTGGACGAAAAAGCCTGCGAATTACGGGACACTTTGATCGAAGTCCGTGAAACTACAGCGGAAATTCTGGAGCGAACAACCTTCGCCCCACCGCGCGCCGCAAAGAAATCGCCCTCGCGCCGCCGCTGATCGGCGCTTCGCTTCACCACGTCCGCATCCTCTTCTGTTTAGCGCTCCTGAACAAACGCATGGCCGAATCTCTACTGACTCGGTCGTGTTTATGTGTTTAGTGTAATTAATGCCGGTTTCGCCCGCCGGCCAGTCTGAGGGGATCTCTATGTCGTTGAACAAAGCATTGGCTGCGGGCGCGTCGCTTCTGGCGCTTGCCGGCGCCGCCCACGCCCAGGAAGCCGTGAAGACCGCCACGGGGGCGCCTGCGCCGGACCCGCGGGACGAGCGCATCGCCGCCCTTGAACAGGCGCTCTCCGATATTCAATCGCAATTGGCCGATCTGAAGGCCGGGGCCGCCGCCGACGTCGCGGACGTGCGCCGCGTGCAAGCCGAGGCGCCCGTTCTCGATTTGAAGAACGGTCGTCCAACGTTCTCGACTGCCGACGGCAAGTTCAAAGTTGCTGTGCGCGGCATGTTCCAGGCCGATGCTGCATCTTATCTGCAGGATGCGCGTACGCCGGACCGTCGCGGCGCAGGCTCAGGCTCTTCCGCCGACAACGTTTTTGCACGCGACCTGAATTCGGGCGTGAACTTCCGCCGGGCGCGAATTGGTCTTGAAGGCACTGTTCTGAAGGATTGGAACTGGGCGCTGACCTACGAAGCGGGCGGCTCCGGCAATGAAGGCTCCGGCGCGGTTTTGCAGCAGGCCTGGGTGGAATATGCGGGCTTCAAGCCTTGGAATCTGCCGCTGCGCCTGCGCGGCGGCGCGTATGCTTGGACGACTGGCCTGGAAGACGCGACCTCAAACACCGAGGGCCTGTTCCTGGAGCGCCCGGCGGCGGCGGAACTGGTGCGCGGCCTTGCTGGCGGCGACGGCCGCAATGGTTTCGGCGCCTATGTGAATGGCGAGCGCTGGAACGCTTCCGCGGTCTGGACGGGATCGCTGGTCGGCAATACCGGCGAGTTCGACGAACAAAGCGGGTATCTTCTGCGGGCGGATGGTCTGCTGCTGAAATCGCTCGATTACAATCTGCACGTGGGCGTGAACGTCGCCGGCATTCTCAATCCGCCGGACACTGTTGCGCCAGGCGCGACGGGCGCCGCGACAGTGCGCCTGCGTGAACGTCCGGAGCTTCGCAATGACGGAACGCGTCTGGTGGACACCGGCAATCTGGGCGCCAAGAATTTGACGGCGGTCGGGTACGAACTTGGCGCCAGCTACAAGAACTTCCTGCTCGCCGGCGAGTATTTCGACATCAGCGTGGATCGCACGGGCGCTCTTCCGGATGCGGACTTCAGCGGCTGGTACGCGCAGGGCTCATGGGTGCTCACGGGCGAGCGCCACGCGTGGAATCCGGTCGCCGGTGGATATAGCGGTGTGAAGGTCGAAAAGCCCTTCAATCTCAAGACCGGCGACATCGGCGCCTGGGAAATCGCTGCTCGCTACTCGACGCTCGATCTGAACTTCCGCGAAGGGGCCAGTGGATTGGCGACGCCAACCGGCGGCGTACGAGGCGGGGAGCAAGACATCACCACTCTCGGCCTGAATTTCTATCCAAACAATGTTGTGCGCCTTCTGCTCGACTATCAGTGGGTCTCGATCGACCGTCTGAACCCGACCACGCTCGCAGCCAGCGGTGTGCCGGTCGGCGCTCAAATTGGCCAAGACTACGACGTCGTGTCTCTGCGCACGCAGGTCGCGTTCTAAGAAGCGTTAGTTAGGAATAGTCCAATGACGAAACACCCAACTCGCCGCGATTTAGCAGCCGGCATCGGCGCCGGATTGGGCGCAATAGCGCTCGGCGCTGCGGGCGGCGCACGCGCCGCCGGTGCGGTGAATCTGCTGAATGTCAGTTATGATCCGACCCGCGAACTCTATGTGGCATTCAACAAACTGTTCGCGGAAAATTGGGCCAAGACCCATGGCGGCCAGCAGGTCAAGATCGCGCAATCGCACGGCGGCTCCGGCAAGCAGGCGCGCTCGGTGATCGATGGTCTGCAGGCGGACGTCGTCACTTTGGCGCTCGCTTATGACATCGACGAGATCGCGCAGCGCGGCCTGATCGCCAAGAACTGGCAGTCGCGTCTGCCGAACAACTCCACGCCATACACCTCGACCATCGTGTTCCTGACGCGCAAGGGCAATCCCTGGAAGCTGAAGGATTGGGGTGATCTGGTGAAACCCGGCATCCAGGTGATCACGCCGAACCCGAAGACGTCGGGCGGCGCGCGTTGGAATTATCTGGCGGCCTGGGCGTGGGCGCTGCGCCAGCCGGGCGGATCGCCGGAAACGGCGAAGGCTTTCATCAAGAAATTGTTTGAGCATGTGCCAGTGCTTGATTCTGGCGCGCGCGGCTCCACCACCACGTTCACGCAGCGGCGCATCGGCGACGTTCTCCTGTCCTGGGAAAACGAAGCGTACCTCGCCAAGAAGGAATTGGGCGACAATTTCGAGATTATTTATCCGTCGGTCTCGATCCTCGCCGAGCCCCCGGTCACCGTCGTCGACAAGATTGTCGACAAAAAGAAGACCCGCGCGGTTGCGGAGGCCTATCTGAAGTTCCTTTACACTGACGAGGCGCAAGAGGTCATCGCCAAGAATTTCTATCGCCCGCGTAATCAGGCGATCGCCGCGAAATATGCATCGACGTTCAAGTCAGTGCCGCTGGTGACGATTGACGACACGTTCGGCGGCTGGGCGAAGGCTCAGAAGACGCATTTCGCGGATGGTGGCGTTTTTGACCAGATCTATAAGCGTTCATAACGTGGAGGCGGCGACCGCGATCAGTGGGCGAACTGGATCGCGGTTTCGCTTTCGCGAGCCGAGCGCCCTGCCAGGTTTCTGGCCGGCGCTCGGCTTCACTCTTTTCTATCTGAGCGCGATTGTGCTGATCCCGCTCAGCGCGCTGGTGCTGCGCCCTTGGGAGCTTGGGTTCGCGGGCGTTTGGACGTTGCTGAGCGATGAACGCGTGGCGCTGGCCTTGCGCTTGAGCTTCTTTGCCTCATTCGCCGCGGCGGCGACCAATGTCGTTTTCGGTATGATCACCGCTTGGACTCTGGTCCGCTACCAATTCCCAGGCCGCCGGGTGCTGGACGCATTGGTGGATTTGCCGTTCGCCATGCCCACGGCGGTGGCGGGTATTTCCTTGGCGACCATCTACGCGCCGAGCGGCCTTATCGGCGGACTCTTCGATCCCTTGCACATCAAGATCGCCTATACGCCGCTGGGCGTCTATATCGCGCTGGTGTTCGTCGGCTTTCCGTTCATCGTGCGCGCCGTACAGCCGGTCCTGGAAGACCTTGAGCGCGAAGTCGAGGAAGCTGCGGCGACCTTGGGCGCGGGGCGCCTGCGCACTTTTCGCAAGGTCATTTTTCCGGCCGTAGCGCCCGCACTGCTAACAGGGTTCACGTTGGCGTTCGCCCGCGCGGTGGGCGAGTACGGCTCCGTGATTTTCATCGCCGGCAATATTCCCTACGTGTCCGAGATCGCACCGCTGCTGATCGTGCAAAAGCTCGAGGAATATAATTACGCCGGCGCTGCGGCGATCGGGCTCGCGATGCTCGTCATTTCGTTTGTGATCTTACTGGCCTCGAATGTCCTGCAAGTGGCGATGACCCGGAGTCAAAAGGCATGAGCGCGCATCAGCATTTCGACAATCCGATTCGCGGCGGGCGCGTCAGCGCCGTCGTGTTCATCAGCCTGACGGTCGCCATCTTTGCGCTTATCCTGTTCCTGCCGCTGCTCACCGTCTTTTTCGAAGCGTTTCGCAAAGGGTGGTCGGTATATATCGCGGCGCTGACGGAGCCGGACGCCGTTTCCGCAATTCAGTTGACGCTGCTCATCACCGCGATCGTGGTGCCGCTCAACACGCTGTTCGGCGTCGCGTCGGCATGGGCCATCACAAAGTTCGATTTCAAAGGCAAGAGCACATTGCTGGCGCTCATCGATCTGCCGTTTTCGATCTCGCCGGTCATCGCGGGCCTGGTTTATGTGCTGATCTTCGGCTCGCAGGGGTGGCTCGGACCCTGGCTCGAAGCGCGCGATATCCAGATATTATTCGCCGCGCCGGGCATTGCTTTGGCCACGGCGCTGGTGACGTTTCCCTTTGTCGCCCGCGAGGTCATTCCGCTGATGCAGGCGCAGGGGTCCGACGAAGAGGCGGCCGCCACAACGCTGGGCGCCAATGGTTTGAAAACGTTCTGGGCGGTGACCTTGCCCAACATCAAATGGGCCCTGATGTATGGCGTGCTTCTGTGCGCCGCTCGGGCCACGGGCGAGTTCGGCGCCGTATCGTTGGTGTCCGGACATATTCGGGGTCAAACCAATACGATGCCCCTGCATATCGAGGTCCTGTACAATGAGTACAATTTTGCCGCGTCTTTCGCGGTGGCTTCGCTATTGGCGCTTTTCGCCCTGGTGACTCTGCTTGTAAAAACGCTATTGGAGACGCAATTCCATGACGAGCTCGCAGCCCAGCGCCATCGCTGATCCGACGGTGGCGGCGCGGCCCAGGTCGCGTTTGCACTCGGTTTCGCCCGCGGAAGGTTTTATGACGCAATCCAGCAAAGACGCCGCGACCGATGACTCGCAGGCGCTCCAGATCCTTGGAATTGAGAAGCAATTCGGGCGCTTTCCCGCGTTGGCCGGCGTTTCGCTGGATGCGCGCGATGGAGAATTCCTGGCGTTGCTGGGGCCGTCCGGCTCGGGGAAAACGACCCTCTTGCGCGTGCTCGCGGGCCTGGAAGTGCCCGACGCGGGGTCGGTGCGTTTCAGGGGCGAGGACTTGCTCGCCAAGCCCGTGCGTCAGCGCGGCATCGGTATGGTGTTTCAGCATTACGCTTTGTTTCGCCACATGACTGCGGCGCAGAACATCGCCTTCGGCCTGAAGGCGAAGCCGCGCGCAGAGCGGCCGGATTCCAAGGAGATCGCGCGCCGCGTCGAGGAATTGCTGGCCCTGGTCCAGCTGGAAGGGTTGGGCGGGCGTTTTCCGGCGCAATTGTCCGGCGGCCAGAAACAGCGCATCGCCTTGGCGCGAGCGCTCACCACGCAGCCCAAATTGTTGCTGCTCGACGAGCCGTTCGGCGCGCTCGACGCGAAAGTGCGCCGGGAATTGCGCCGCTGGCTGCGCATCATTCACGAACAGACCGGCCTCACCACGATCTTCGTCACGCACGATCAGGAGGAAGCGCTGGACCTGGCCGATCGTGTCGCGGTGTTGCGCAACGGCAAGCTCGAGCAGGTCGGGGCGCCGGAAGATCTTTATCACAATCCGGCCAATCCGTTCGTATTCGAATTCTTGGGCGATACGATCAAGCTAAATTGCCATGTGCGTAATGGCGCTGCTTTGTTTGGCGGCGCCGTGGCGCCGCTGAACGACGCCTCCGTGCCGGATGGCGCACACGTGGCGCATTTGCGTCCAGACGACTTCGCGGTCGCTCTAGACGACGGGCCTGGGCTGCGCGCATCCGTGCGCGACGTGTTCAGGGCTGGTCCTTTCGCACGGTTGCTGTGCTCGCTCGAAAATGTGGAGACGGATTTTGAGGTCCGGGTCTCGCACGCTGAACTGGAACGCCTGGGGACCTCGACGAGGGTTCGCCTTATTCCGCAACGCGCCCGCTTGTGGCGGGACGTGCATTAGCCCGGACGAGGCCTTCCTGCGGGGCCCGCGCGGATACTCCATATTGATCATGCGTCTTTAACTTCAGGCGGCGACAAACAGCTCTCAGTTCAGGAGGAGGGCGACATGGCGCTGAATGAAGCGTTTGCGGGCGGAGCGGCCGTCATCACCGGCGCAGGCAGCGGCATCGGCGAGGGTCTGGCGCGGGTCGCCGCCAGCCTCGGCATGAAGGTCGCTTTGGCGGATATCGCGGCGGACCGGATCGCGCGCGTCGCCGCGGAGATCAAGGAACACGGCGGTGAGGCCATCGCGATCCCCACAGACGTCACCGACCGGCACGCTCTGCAGCGTTTGGCCGATCAGGCTTATGAGGCTTTCGGCGATGTGACCCTTTTGGTGAACAACGCCGGCATCGAATCTCTTGGCCTAATCTGGGAAACATCAGCTGAAACCTGGGACAAGCTGCTGGGCATCAATGTCTCCGGCGTGGTCCACGGCACGCGGATTTTCGCGCCGCGCATGTTGAAATCGCCGCGTCAAACCTTCATCGCCAATATCGCCTCGATCGGCGGGCTGGGCATGATGCCCTCACAGGCGCCCTACACGATGAGCAAACATGCGGTGCTGTCCTTCACCGAATGCCTGTATCTGGAAATGCAATTGCAGGAAAAGCCGGTCAGCATTTCCGCTGTCCTGCCCGGGCCTGTCGCGACGCGCATCTTCGAAGACGCGCCGATGGGCAGCGACGCGGCGTTCGCCGGACGTCAGCGCGACGTGATGCATTCGGTTATCACACAAGGCGGCATCACGGGGCTGGAAGCGGCGAAGATCATTCTCGAAGGCATCGCCGCCAAGCAATTCTGGGTGTCCACGCATCCCGAGGTGATGGCCTTTATGGCAAAGGCGCGCGCGGATTATCTGTCCAAAATGCAGCCGCCGGCTCTCGCTGAAGAGGCGCAGCGGATTCTGAAATCCTAAGTCCTCGTCAGATCGATCGTGCGCGTCACGCCGACCGCCTCCAGAAAGGCCGCGTCGTGGCTGACGATCAACAGCGCCCCGTCGAAGGCCCGCAGCGCGACTTCCAGCGTCTCGATGGAATCCAGATCGAGGTGATTGGTCGGCTCATCCAGGATCAGCAGCCAGGGTGGTCGTGCGCCCGCCAGCATGCAGGCAAGGCCCGCGCGCAGGCGTTCGCCGCCCGACAGATCGCCCACGCGCTTTAACGCGGTCACATTCCGGAACGCGAAGCGCGCGCATGCCGCATAGGCCGCGTGCTGGTTCAGCAACGGGTTGAGCGCGAGAAAATTATCCAGCACCGAGAGGTTCGGATCTAGAGTGCCGACATGCTGATCGAGCATCACGGTGCGGCCTTCGGCGCGCGCCACGGAACCGCTCTCTAGTGGCGTGAGCCCGAGCGCCGCGCGCAACAAGCTGGTTTTGCCGGCGCCGTTCGGCCCGCGAATGGCGACGCGTTCCGGGCCGCGCATGCGCAGGGTCCACGGGCCCAGCAATCGATCGCCCGCACGGATGGTGACATCTTCCATCGTCAGCAATTCGGCGGCGGAAGGCAGGCCGCTGGATGGGAGTTCGATGGTGAGCGGCGTCAGGATTTCGACGCGCTCTTTCGCGGATTCGAGCTTCGCTTCCGAGTCGGCCGACTGGCGTTCGTTCAGGCGGGAAATCCCGGCGCTGGTATTCTCCGCGCGCTCGGCCATGGCGCCCAGCGCGATGGCGGGCTCGGACTTCTTGGCCGCGAATGCGCGCCCGGCCTTGTCGCGGCGGTCCTTGGCTTCGCGGCGGCGCTGCATCGCGCGCTGGGCGTTATCGAGGCCGGATTGCGCGCGCTCCAGATCCTGCACGGCAAGGGCGCGTTCGGCGGCGCGCGCCTCGGCGAAGGCGCTCCAGCCGCCGGTGAAGATATGAACGCCGATGGGCGTGAGTTCGACGATGCGGTCCATGTGCTCCAGCAGCGCACGGTCGTGGCTGGCCACGAGCACGCCGCCGCGAAAGGCGCGTATGAAGTCGCCGATCAAGACGCGGCCCTCGACGTCGAGATTGTTGGTGGGCTCGTCGAGCAGCAGCAGGTCCGGCGCGTCAAGCAGCAAGCGCGCCAAAGCGAGCCGCGTGCGCTCGCCGCCGCTCAAGTTCGCTATAAGGCGATCCAGCGAAACGCCGGTGAGCCCGATTTGCCCGAAAGCCTCCTGAATGCGTGCCGGCAGCGTCCAATCGGCGTCGTCGAAATCGGCGGGCGAACCTTCGCCGCGTTCGATGCGAGCGAGCACGGCCAGCGCTCCGGCGACGCCCAGCGCCTCAGCGGCGGACTGGCGCTCGTCAAAGCGCTGCGCCAGCACGCCGATGCGCCCGGCGCGATGGATGCTTCCGGCGCGCGGCTCGCGCACGCCGGCGATCAGATTGATGAGGGTGGATTTGCCGGAGCCGTTGCGACCGACCAGACCGACGCGCTCGCGTCCGATGGAAAGGCTTAGGCGCTCGAAAAGAACCTGCGCGTCAGGCGTCGCGGTGGAAACGGAATCCAGAGTGAGAAAGGCGGTCATGGAGCATGCTTTCGTTGCGGACGAAACGGACCGGATTGTTCGTCGGCAGGCGCATGGCCAGTCTCCTGTAGTTGGACGAAGTTTGTAGGTAGTGCCGGGCAAGGCGGGGATCAACCCCACCGTTGCGCCCTCACTCGTAATGCATCTCCACGCGCTCTTCGCGCGCATTGGCGGACGCCGGCTGCGCTTGCGGTCCTTTTTTGTCGCGCAGCAACAGCAACAGCGGCAAGGCGCACAGCGACAGGAACACCGACAGGCGGAAATCGTCGATATAGGCGATCATCATGGACTGGCGCGCGACTTCGCCGTCGAACACCGCACGCCCGAGTTCGTTGGCCAAATTCCACATCGGGACCGCGTTGAAGATCGGATTGTCAATGCGGGCGTTCTCCGCGATGTTCGCGTGGTTCACCTGGATGTTGTGCACCAAAAGACCCTGCATCCCGGAAATTCCGATCGCCATGCCGAGGCTGCGGATCAGGGTGTACATGCTCGCCGCTTCGGTACGCAGATGCCCGGGCACCGTCGAAAACGTAATGTTGGTCATGCTGACGAACACGAAGCCCGTAAAGAAGCCGACGATGAAGCCCCAGATGGCGATGGGCGCCGTATCGGTGTCCAGCGTGAGTGTGGAGAACACGTACATCACCACGGCGTTCGCGATGAAGCCGGTGGCGATGAGGGTGCTATTGCTGACCTTGCCAGACACGTTCGCGGTAAGGCCCATGGCGATCACCATGCCCAGGCCGCGCGGAGCCGTAACGAGGCCCGCATCGTAGGCGGGCAGCCGCAGCACGCCTTGCAGGAAGGCGGGCACCAAAGCGGTGGAGGAAAACACCAGCGCGCTGAAGAGGAACCCGATCGAGACGCCAATCAGGAAGTTTCGATCGCGCAGGATGATTGGATCGAAGAACGGCTTCTTCGCCGTCATCGTGTGCACGACGAAGAGGTACAGGCCGATCGACGACAATGCCGCATACAGCATGATCTCTTTCGAACCGAACCAGTCCTGGCTCGGCCCGCGGTCCAGGATCATTTGAAGGCTCGCCAGGAACAGCGCCAGAAATCCGAAACCCATAATGTCGAAGGGGCGCTGGTGGATTTTCTTACGATGCGGCAGCGACATCCAAAGGCCGATGAACGACGCGATGCCGAATGGCAGATTGATCAGAAAGCACCAGCGCCAGTTCCACGCGTCGGTGATCCAGCCGCCGACGATGGGGCCGAGCACTGGCCCCGCCATGACGCCCATACCGAAAATGGCGGTCGCCTTCATGCGGTCTTCGCCCGTATTGACGTCGAACATGATGGCTTGCGTGATCGGCATCAACGGCGCACAGCACAGACCCTGCAACATACGGAACAGCACCATCTGCTCCAGGTTCATCGCGAGGCCGCATGCCACCGAGGACGCGGTAAAGCCACCGACGCCGATCAGCATCAGGGTCTTGCGTCCGATGCGATCCGCCAGCCACGCCACCATGGGCGTGCCGAGCAATTGCGCGAGGATGTAGGATGTGAGGACCCAGGTGATCTGGTCCTGCCCAGCCGACAGACTGCCCTGCATATGCGGCAGCGCAACGTTGGCGATTGTTGAGTCGATCGTGCTCATGAACATCGCCGTCATCAGCGACGCCATGATCAGAAATTTCGTGGCCGGCGGCGGAATGTCGTCTTCTTCGTCCGGTCGCGCGGCGGCGTTGGGCTCAGCCATGGGACGCGCTCCAACGCGCGCCGGAAAGGCGCCGCGCGATCGTGCTCATGCGAGCGCAGGCGGAGGAGAACAGATGCGACATGGCGGCGATCAGCTGTAAAGATATCGCTTGTAAATTACTTTACGATAAACAGGTTTGCAATCCCCTAACGTTTGATCGCAAAGGGGCTAAGCCGAAGGCTCGGCCTGTAAACCAAATCCGGCGGCGATGAATTTATACAGCCGGTCGAGCAGCGCCTGGCGGTCGTCCGGGGTGCAGAGGCCGCCCGAGAGCAGATCCAGGCGGGCGTAATCGGCGGCGCTATTGTGGTGCAAAACCCCCTGCGCGAAGTGCAGCCGCCACAGCACCTCCTCGCGGTCCAGATGCGGCAGAGCTGCGATGAGGGCGTCAGCGAACAGCTTCAAATGCCGCACGTCCTTCAGGATGACGTCGCGGATTTCCTGCGGCCCCTCGCTGCGGGAGCGGTTCAGAAAGCGCAAGGCCGTCTTGCGCTCGTCGCTGATCCAGAGGGTCGGCGGCTCGATGAAGGCGCGCAGGATGCCGCTGGCGTCTTTCGGGTCTTTGGCGATGGCGGCGTTCAGCAGGGCGGCGCGCTCGCGGTTCAATTCGCGGGCGCGGGCTTTGAAGACCTCGAACAGGAGCTTATTTTTCGAGCCATAATAGTAGTTTATGGCGGCTACGTTTACATCGGCCTTAGCCGTGATGTCGCGGGAGGAGACCGCCTCGAAGCCTCTTTCAGCCACCAATTCCTCGGCGGCCAGAAACAGCCGGCGTTTGGCGCCGTCCGCCTCGTCGCTGTTCGCCGCCCCGGCGGCTTTCTTGACCTCGAGTTTGGCCATAACCTCTGTCTCAACGCTCAAGAGCAATTGACACCAGTCCCTGATCCCTGTCAAACAAGCGTTTGAAACAGTCGTATGGATAGCGAAAATGAAGGCGGTTTGGTGCGAGGAATTCGCCGATATTGGCCAGCTGAAGATCGCGGACGTTCCGGCCCCGGCGCTGAAGCCCGGCCATGTCCTGATCGACGTCTATGCGGGCGGCATGAATTTCCCGGACGGCCTGATCGTCCAGGGCAAGTACCAGACCAAGCCGCCGCTCCCCTTCGCGCCGGGTAGTGAGGCTGCAGGCATCGTCGCCGAGATCGGCGAGGGCGTGACCGGCTTCAAGAAGGGCGACCGCGTCGTGGCGTTTTCCGGCACCGGCGGTTTCGCAGAGCAAGCTTTGATCCCCGCGACACAGCTCTATCACGCGCCCGAAGGCGTTTCGTTCGAGGCGCTGGCCGGGCTGCTAATCAATTACGGCACCTCCTATCACGCGCTTAAGGATCGGGCCGCGATGAAGCGCGGCGAGACCTTGCTGGTGCTCGGGGCTGCGGGCGGCGTCGGTCTGTCGGCGGTGGAGCTAGGCGCGCTGATGGGCGCAAAGGTGATCGCGGCGGCGTCCAGCGCGGACAAGCTGGAGCTCGCCCGATCGCGCGGCGCCAGCGAGCTGATCAATTACACCACCGAAGACCTCCGTGAACGCATCAAGGCGATTACGAACGGCAAGGGCGTGGACGTTGTCTACGATCCGGTCGGCGGCGACTCTACGCTCGCGACGATCAAGAGCCTCGCCTGGGGCGGACGGCATCTGGTGATCGGCTTTGCGGCGGGTCCCATTCCGAATATTCCCGCGAACCTCCTCTTGCTGAAAAGCGCCGCGTCGCTGGGCGTGTTGTGGGGCATGTCGCTGCGCGCCGATCCGGTGCATCACGGCAAGAACATCGCCGAGCTTTTGCAATGGCTGGCTGAAGGCAAGATCAGGCCCGAGATCGACCGCGTGTTTCCGATGGAGGAAGTGGTTCCGGCTCTGGAGCACGTGATGGAGCGGCGCGCGCGCGGCAAGGTCATCTTGTCCGTCCGTCCAACCTGAACATTCAAACCAAGAACTGAACACAAAACTGGGAGAAGCCCGTGACCGGAAAAGTTGAGTATTCGATCCAGGACGGTATCGCCGAGGCGATCATCGATAATCCGCCGGTCAACGCCACGTCGGCCGGCGTGCGTGCGGGCCTCGCCGATGCGGTGACGCGCTTTGAAGCGGACGCAAGCGCCAAGGCGCTGGTGATCCGCTGCGCGGGCAAGACCTTCGTCGCGGGCGCTGACATCAAGGAATTCGGCAAGCCGATGGCGCTGCCCTTGCTGCCCGAAGTGCTGGCTATGTTTGACAAGGCGACGAAGCCGATCATCGCGGCGGTGCACGGCAATGTGCTGGGCGGCGGCTTCGAAGTCGCGCTCGCCTGCCATTATCGGATCGCCGACAAGGCCGCCAAGTTTGGCTTTCCCGAAGTCAATCTCGGCATCCTGCCGGGCGGCGGCGGCACCCAGCGCACGCCGCGTCTTGCCGGTCTCGCTGTGACGATCCCGCTGGTGACCGAAGGCGCGCCGATCAAGGCGGACGCCGCACTTGCCGCCGGGCTGATCGATGAAATTGCCCAAGGCGATCTGGTCGAGGCCGCACGCGCGTTCGCCAAGCGCCTGGTCGCTGAAGGCAAGGGCGCGCGCAGCGCCGGATCTCTGCCCATGCCGGCGGACGATCCTGCCATGTTCGAAGAGGCGAAGAAAAAACTCGGCCGCTCCAAACGCGGTCAGGAAGCCCCGCTAAAGGCGCTGGAGGCCATCCGCCTCGGCTATGATCACCCGTTCGAAAAGGCGCTCGAGCTCGAATACCAGATGTGCAAGGACGCGCTGAACTCGCCGCAATCCAAGGCGCTGCGCAACGTCTTCGCCGCCGAACGTGAAGTGGCGCGCATTCCGGGCTTGCCGGAGAGCACGCCGGTGCGGGACGTAAAGACAGCTGGCGTCATCGGTCTCGGCGCCATGGGCCGCGGCATCGTGATGGCCATTGCGACATCCGGCGTGCCGGTCATCGCGGTCGGCCTCGACGATGCGCATGTCGAGGCGGCGATGAAGGCCATCAACAAGATGTGGGGCGCATCGGTCGCCAAGGGCAGCATGAGCCAGGCGGTCTTGGACGCGCGCCTCGCGCTCATCACCACAGCCACCGATTCGTCCGCCTTGAAAGACGCCGATCTGGTGATCGAAGCCGTCACCGAAGATCTGGACATCAAGAAGAAGGTGTTCGCGCAACTCGGCGCGGCGACGCGCCCGGGCGCGATCCTGGCTTCCAACACGTCCTATCTGAACATCGATGTGCTGGCGGAGGCTTCAGGCCGCCCGGTGGACGTCTGCGGCATGCACTTCTTCAATCCCGCGCACGTGATGAAGCTGCTGGAAAATGTGCGCGCCGCCAAGACGCACCCGGAAGTCGTCGCCACCATCATGGCGTTCGGCAAGAAGATCGGAAAGCTGCCGGTCCTGTCCGGCGTCTGCGATGGCTTCATCGTCAACCGCATGCTGGCCAAGCGCTCGCGCGAAGGTTTCTTCCTGATCGAGGAGGGCGCCACGCCGGAGGCGATCGACAAGGTCGTGCTCGGCTTCGGTTTCCCGATGGGTCCGTTCGCGCTGGGCGATCTCGCCGGGCTCGACGTACAGGCCGCCGCGCGGAAAGCGCGCGCAGCCTCCATGTCGCCGCGTGAATTGCGCGCCAGCTTCCCCGAGCAGATGGTCGCCGCGGGTCGTCTCGGTCAGAAGACCAATGCCGGCTGGTACAAATATGACGAGAACCGCAAGCAGAGCCCCGATCCGGCGACCGACGCGCTCATCGCCGCGCACGCCGAAAAGCACGGCCTGACGCGGCGCGAGATCAGCGCCGATGAAATCCGCGAACGGTTGCTCTACGCGATGGTGAACGAAGGCGCGAAGATTTTGGATGAGGGCGTCGCGCCGCGCCCGCACGAAATTGACGTAGCGATGATCAACGGCCTCGGCTTTCCGTCTTATACGGGTGGGCCGATGTTCTGGGCCGATCAGATCGGCCTGGCGAAGGTGCTCGCCAGCATCGAGAAATTCCGCGCCGAACATGGCGACGAATATTGGACGCCCTCGAAACTGCTGGTGAGGCTCGCGGGCGAAGGCAAGGGCTTCTATTCATGAGCGGTTTCGATCACAGCCCGCGCACGGCGGAAATTCTCATCCGCCTGCGCGCATTCATGGATGAACATATCTATCCGAACGAGAAGACCTATCACCATCAGCTGAACGATGTCGGCCGCTGGGGCACGCCGCCGATCATTCCCGAACTGAAGGCGAAGGCGCGTGCGGCCAATTTGTGGAATCTTTTCTTGCCGGAGAGCAGCCACGGCGCCGGTCTGACCAATCTCGAATACGCCCCGCTCTGCGAAGAGATGGGCCGGGTGCACTGGTCGCCGGTCGTGTTCAATTGCGCCGCGCCTGACACCGGCAATATCGAAACGCTGGAGCGCTTCGGCACGGATGAACATAAAGAGCGCTGGCTGAAGCCGCTGCTGAATGGCGAGATCCGCTCCGCCTTCGCGATGACGGAGCCGGCGGTGGCCTCCTCCGACGCCACGAACATCGAAAGCTCGATCGTGCGCGACGGCGACGACTACGTGATCAATGGCCGCAAATGGTGGATCTCCAATATGGGCGATCCGACCTGCGCCATCATGATCTTCATGGGCAAGACGGACCCGACGGCGCCCAAGCACAAGCAGCAATCCATGATCCTCATCCCGCGCGATACGCCGGGCGTGAACGTGCTGCGGCCGATGACCGTGTTCGGGTATGACGACGCGCCGCAGGGTCACATGGAAATCGTGTTCGACAATGTGCGCGTGCCGGCCAGCAATCTGCTGCTGGGCGAAGGCCGCGGTTTCGAGATCGCGCAGGCGCGTCTCGGGCCGGGCCGCATCCACCACTGCATGCGCATGATCGGCATGGCCGAACGCGCACTGGAGACGATGTGCAAGCGCGTGAAAGAGCGCGTGGCCTTCGGCAAAAAGCTCTCGGAGCAAGGCGTAATCATTGAGCGCATAGCGAACTCGCGCATCATGATCGATCAGGCGCGCTTGCTGACGCTGCACGCCGCCGATCGCATGGACAAGGTCGGCAATAAGGAGGCCAAGGCCGACATCGCGATGATCAAGGTCGCGGCGCCGAACATGGCCTGTCAGGTGATCGACTGGGCGATGCAGGCACACGGCGCGATGGGCTTGAGCCAGGACACGTTCCTGGCCAGCTATTATTCGCACGCGCGCAAGATCCGCTTCGCGGACGGCCCGGACGAAGTGCACCGGCATCAGCTCGGCCGTCTCGAACTGTCGAAATATGACTGACCCGCACAAATTGGATATGGCGCGCCTGGGGCCTTGGCTGCAGGCGCATCTTCCCGATGTTTCGGGCGAGATCAGCGTGGAGAAATTCTCCGGCGGCCAATCCAATCCGACCTATGCGATCAAGCTGGACGGCGTCCCGCGCTACGTCCTGCGCAAAAAGCCGCCGGGCGTCCTGCTGCCCTCCGCGCATGCGGTGGAGCGGGAATATCAGGTCACCAACGCGCTGAAGGACACCGACGTGCCGGTCGCGCGCCCCTATGCATTGTGTGAAGACCCGGAGATCGTCGGCACGCCGTTCTTCATCATGCAATTCGCCGGCGGCCGGAATTTCTGGGACGCGCGTTTGCCGGACATGAACCCGGACGAGCGCGCTGCGATCTATGACGAGATGAATCGCGTGCTGGCGGCGCTGCACAAGGTCGATCCCGCGGCGGTGGGGCTCAGCGATTTCGGCAAGCCCGGCGATTATTTCGGCCGTCAGGTCGGGCGCTGGACCAAGCAATATCGCGCCACGGAGACGGACAAGATCGAGGCGATGGAGCGCCTGATCGAATGGCTGCCGGCCAACAATCCGGGCCGCACGCACAGCCGCATCGTCCATGGCGACTTCCGCAACGACAACATGATCTTCGCACCCGATGCGCCGCGCATCATCGCCGTGCTGGATTGGGAACTGTCCACGCTGGGCGACCCGTTGGCCGACCTGGCGCAGCACGTCATGGCCTGGCGCTTTCCGAACGAGGGCCTGCGCGGGCTTGCCGATTCCGATCTGCCTGCCTTGGGTATTCCAAACGAAGCCGATTACGTCGCGCGCTATTTCGAACGGGTGGGCGGAACGCCCCCCACGGACGCCGAATGGCGCTATGCCTTGGCCTTTGCGCTGTTCCGCAACGCCGGCATCCGTCAGGGCGTCTACAAGCGTGCTCTGGACGGCAACGCCTCAAGCGAGGCGGCGCTCATTCACGGCAAGCGCGCCGCAGCCGTCGCCGGCCTCGGCTGGCGCATCGCGAGCGGCCAAGCGGACGCGAAATTGCTGAAGGCTGACTAGTCGACCTTCTTTCCGAAGCCGATGGAGAGGAACGCGGTCCGCGCTGCGTCCAGCGTCGCAGGATCTTCGATCGTCGGCGGCGTCGCGATCTGCTCGCCGTCGGCGATGCGCCGCAACGCTGAACGCAAGATCTTGCCGGAGCGCGTTTTCGGCAAAGCGTTGACGATCGCCGCGCTCTTGAAGGCGGCGACGGGGCCAAGCTCGTGGCGCACCAGCTCTACGATCTCATGCGTGATAACCGCATGGTCGCGGTCGACGCCGGATTTCAGCACCACCAGGGCCACCGGCGCCATGCCTTTGAGCGCGTCCGCCGCGCCGATCACGGCGCATTCGGCGATGTTCTGGTGCGCTGCGATGATCTGTTCGATCGCGCCGGTCGATAACCGGTGGCCGGCGACGTTGATGATGTCGTCGATGCGGCCCATCACATGCACGAAGCCTTCATCGTCGATCACGCCGCCGTCGCCCGTGGCGTAATAGCCGGGATGCGCCGCCAGATAGGAATCGCGGAAGTGCTGCTGCTTCCGCCACAGTCCGGTCAATGCGCCGGGCGGCAAAGGTAGCGCAATGGCGAGCGCGCCGTTTGTGTTGGCGGGCAGCGGGTGATGGCCTTCGTCCAGCGCGGCGAAGCGATAGCCGGGAACAGGCCGCCCCGCCGCGCCCACCTTCGTCTGCGTGTCGCCCATGCCGAAACACACGGCGAGGCCCGGCCAACCCAATTCGGTTTGCCACCAATGGTCGATGACAGGAACGCCCAGTTTGTTCTGCGCCCAGATGACGGTGTCCGGATCGGCGCGTTCGCCCGCAAGGAACAGTGCGCGCAGATTGCCGGCGCCTTCGCGCTTGAGAAAGTCGCCTTCGGGGTCGTCGCGCTTGATGGCGCGGATGGCGGTCGGCGCCGTGAAGAAGCTCTTCACGTTATGGTCGCGGATCACGCGCCAGAAGGCGCCGGCGTTCGGCGTGCCGACCGGCTTGCCTTCGTACAGCACCGTCGTACAGCCATAGAGCAGCGGGCCATAAACCATGTAGGAATGGCCGACGACCCAGCCGATGTCTGAAGCGGCCCACCACGTGTCATTCGGCTCGACGCCATAAATGTTGCGCATGCTCCAATACAGCGCCACGGCGTAGCCGCCATTATCATGCACCACGCCCTTCGGGATGCCGGTCGTGCCCGAGGTGTAGAGAATGTAGAGTGGGTCAGTTGCCGCCACGTCCACGCAGGGCGCGGGAGCAGCCTTGGCGAACGCAGCGCGCCAATCCAGGTCGCGATCGGTATTGAGTTCCGCCTCCAATTGCGGACGCTGGAGGATGATGCAGCGATGCGGCTTGTGCTGGGAAAGCTCGATCGCTTCATCCAGCAGCGGCTTGTACGGCACGACGCGATGCGGCTCCAGCCCGCATGAGGCGCTGAGGATGAGTTTTGGCGTGGCGTCGTCGATGCGCTTGGCCAATTCCGCCGCCGCGAAGCCGCCGAACACGACGGAATGAATGGCGCCCAGACGCGCGCAGGCCAGCATGCCGAAAATCGCTTCGGGCACGCCGGGCATGTAAATGATCACGCGATCGCCTTTGCCGACGCCCTGCGCCGCGATCATGCCCGCGATGCGCGCCGTCTCGTCCAGCGCTTCGCGATAGGTGTATTTGCGCAAGGTCTGGGTCATCGCGCTGTCGAAGACCAGCGCGACGCGTTCGCCGCGTCCGGCCTCCACGTGCCGGTCGAGGGCGTTGTAGCAGGTGTTTAAAACGCCGTCGGGAAACCAGTCGGCGGTGAGGTCTTCATTGCGTTTGGCCGCGATCGTCGGCTTGCGCGACCAGGTGAGCCCCTCCGCAGCGCGCATCCAGAAATCCTCAAGCGAGCGCACGCTGTCGGCATATTGTTCGGGATATGAATTGGCGCCGGTCACTTTCTCTCCCCGCAATGTAGACGTTCGCTGTTCTTCGAAGCGCTCTAATAACATGGCCGATCCTGATCCCTCAGCAAAGGGCGCTCGGCGATCCGGCTCGGCGGTTCCGGCGGCGGCGCCTTGGGCGGACGCATACCGAAAGGCGAGCCCGCGCCACGAACCTCCCCGGCGAATCCGCGCCGCTTGGGCGGCGTCGAATGCGGCGGCGCTCCGCGCAAAGGTCGACTGGTTCCCTGCCAATGACATGGCCGATGGCGACGGGACATTCGACAATGGTGGTACGTGAAAATCCGTATTGGCCGGCGGTGCATTTTTGGACTGGCGCCGCCCTTTCGTTTCACGTATCTGAACAAAAAATTCACGCACAAGGACCCTGGGAGAGCGTAAATGGGACCGCTTCATGGTGTGAAGGTCCTCGACATGACGTCGGTCATGATGGGGCCGTTCGCGACCCAGGCGCTCGGCGATTGGGGCGCCGACATCCTGAAGGTGGAGGCCCCCGAAGGCGACCTGACGCGCCAGATTGCGCCGGCGCCGGTCCCGGGCATGGGCGCCATCTACGTCAACGCCAATCGCAACAAGCGCAGCATTTGCCTCGATCTGAAAAAGCCAGGCGGCCGCGAAGCCTTGCTGAAGCTCGCCGCGCAGTGCGACGTCCTGGCCTACAATATCCGGCCGCAGGCCATGGAGCGCCTGGGCCTCGGTTATGAAGCGATCAGGGCCGTCAATCCGAAGATCATCTATGCCGGCGTCTATGGCTTCGGGCAGGATGGCCC
>CAYNCS010000017.1:0-1768 GCA_964395875.1 uncultured Caulobacteraceae bacterium
GGCGCGTTTCCTTTTGTCGGATGAGGCGAGCTTCGTCACGGCGACGGAAATCGTGGTGGACGGCGGCAATCTTTCATCGCAGCGCGTGTAGTTGCGCAGGTCATTCATTCCGTCAGCGGATTAACCACTTCGGCGGTTCGATCCGCGCATTAACCAGGAAAGTCTAACCGGCGCCTCTATGGCGTGGGGCTTGCAGCGTTTCCAGTTTGAAGGATCGAAACAGGCCGGAGGCCGTCATGGGCATCAGCGCGCAGATCAATTTGGCGCCGTCCGACTACAAGATCGCGCGGCTGTGCCTCGATCACGAATTGGCGCGTATTCATCCGTTCGTGGATGAAGTGGTCCTGACCAACGAAACGCGGCCCGGATTCGGGCGCTTCTCCGCCAATTGGGAGACCGGCGCGACGGCCATGGCGAAAATCCAGGCCGAAATGTCGGAGAAATATCCAAAGATCCGGCGGGTCAACATCTCCTATGCGGATTCGGACCGCGCGGCCGTGGCGCGCTATTTCGGCCAGCGGGCGCTGTTTCCCCTGCGCGATTATCGCGGCGGACCGTTCTACGCGTATTTCTTTGGCCTCTATTCCTGCGCCAACGACGTCGTGTTTCACATGGATTCGGACATGCTGTTCGGCGGCGACGCGGGGCCGTGGTTTGAACAGGCGCTGAAGGAGCTGGAAGACCCCGATACGTTCGCGGTGTCGCCGCTGCCCGGCCCGCCGACGGCGGATGGATCCCTACGCCAGTCCGCGATCAGCGCGGACCCTGTAAAACGACGTTACACGTTCAAGCATTTCTCGACGCGCGTCTTCCTGATGGACCGGCGCAAATTGCTGGCGCAGCAATTCGCCGTGCGGCCCAAGCCCGCGGGCGTCGTACAGGGCGTGGCCTGCGGGCACCCCGCCTTCAATCTGCCGGAGCGCACGATCAATGGCCGCCTGCAGCGCGGTTCCGAAGTGCGCGTGGACATTGCGGGCGAGGGGATGTTCTGGTCTCTCCACCCGCTGTTCAAGTCAGAGCGTTATATCGCCGCTTTGCCGCAGATCATCGCGCGCGTCGAGGCCGGCGATATGCCCGAAGCGCAACGTGGCCTGCCGGACATCCATGATGCGCTGTTCGATCAAAAGCAGGATGTCGCCGACGACTTCCGCAACAGATGGTGGCGCAATCCCAAGAGCCTGAAACCCATGGAAGGCCTGAAGAACGCCTTCGTCACGCCGCTCCGCGCTTAAACCCGATCCCAGCAGCGCTGAACGAAATCGCGGATGTCGGCGTACATTTCCTGATCTTCCGGACAGCCCGCAAAGCCGCCATGCGGCATCGCTTCGCACAACAGCATTTCGACAGGCACGCCGGCGCGGCGCAGCTTGGCGTGCATGCGCGCCACGTTCGACAGGAACACGTCGCGCGTGCCCGCCTGTAGCAGCGTGGGCGGGAAGCCCTTGCTGAAATCGCCGAACAGCGGCGACAGATAAGGGTGCGCCAGATTGTGTCCGCCGGCATAGAGCGCGTTCACTTCCGGCAGACCTTCCACCAGCACCACATCGGCGAACTTGTTCACGTCAAAGCTGTCGCCGCTTTCGGTGAGGTCGAGTTCGGGCGTGATCAGAACGAGGCCCGCCGGCAGCGGCAAGCCTTCATCGCGGGCGCGCAGGATCAAAGCGGCCGACAGATTGCCGCCCGCCGATGCGCCGCCGACCACGATCTTTTGCGGGTCGTAGCGCTCGACCAGATCCGCATAGACCGCCAGACAATCGTCGAGCGCGGC
>CAYNCS010000017.1:1868-34862 GCA_964395875.1 uncultured Caulobacteraceae bacterium
GGTCGTAGCGCTCGACCAGATCCGCATAGACCGCCAGACAATCGTCGAGCGCGGCGGGGAACGGATGCTCCGGCGGCACGCGATAATCGACCGCGTAACAGCGCGCGCCAAACCGCTCGGCGGACGCCGCCGCGCCGGCGCGGCAGAACTCGCCGCTGCCGTAAATCAGGCCGCCGCCATGAATGTCGAGATACACCCGGTCTTGCGGAAAGGCGCCGCCCGGCGCCGCGGCGTGCACCGTCACGCCGGCGATCTTGATGGTCTCGGTCGGGTTGGCGCCGCTGTCGCCGAAGAAGCCGCGCGACATCGCTTCCATATTGGCGTCGCTGGCGGCGCGATTGGCGCGCCAGCCCTCGGCGTCGTCGATGGCCGGATAAGGCGGGCGCGGCATGGCCATATATTGCGTCATCTGCGCCAGAAACGCGCGCGCTTCGGGACTGACGGATTTCGGATGCGTCACCACGCGCTCGGGCATCAGGATGCCGCCTTCGACCGCGACCGGCCGGTTTCCGTTCGATGACAATGTCGCCTCCCTGTTTGTCGCGCCGTTTTTTTGGCGGTCGTTTCTAATTCTCGAAGCTTGGCGCCTGATCCGTCAAGGAGACTTCACGAATGTTACAAATGAGCGATCCCTCCTCGCCGAAATGCGCGCCCGTGATCGCGGCCAGGGTCGCCTTGCCCGTTTCGGGGATCATGATGGCGATCGAGACCACCTCTTTGGCGCCGCACAGCGGATTGGCGCCCGCTTCGGATTCCACGTCATAGCCGAAGATCGGCGTGCCGTCGGTCGGCGCTTTGAGGATTGTCGCCAGCCCCTGCGGCGCCTGGCCGACGTCCGGCGCCACGCTCGCGCCGCCGACAGGGCCGATCTCTGACGCGTGAAGCACCTGGCCGTTGTTGAAAGTGATGATGACGGCGTTTTTGTTCGCGGTGTCCGCGGTGATCACGACGTTCTCATCGCCCGCGCCGCCCGGCGCATCGACCACCGGCGCTTCCGACGTGGCCTGCTGTTGTTGCTGATTGCAGGCGGACAGCGCCAATGCGGCGCAAATGACCCATTTTTTCATCGCTCGCCCCTAAAACACCCCTGCCAGACGCCTTATCGCAAGCGCGCCGCGCCGTCATGCACAGGCGCCTATTTGGGGCTCAGTTTGGGCCAATCAGGCTCGCTTGGCGGCCTCGACGAACTCCGACAGTATTGTTTTATAGGCATCAGCTACCCGGGCGTCGTTGAGGCGTTCCGCTGGAAAGCTGGGGTATCCAGCTATGTTTTGCGTGCTGAGCCCCCTGACCGCTTCGTGAAACCGGTTTAGGAATGCTCGGCGCACATTTTCGTCCACCAATCTAGGTCGAGAACTCACCCACGCAAAATAGATGTTAATCAGGCCGTTCGTGTTCAGAACTACAGGCCAGACCATCTTTCCATCTTCAGCTCGAAATCCCGTTGTAATTGAGCCTTGGGTTGATGCGACGACGGGCTGCCCCTGAAGCTCCTCTACAATTTTAAGATGGGTCTGAGCGCCGGAAAGCACCTTCGGCCCTTTTGGCGCAATATGCTTATCTATCCACTCATCCATGGTAATTGGATCTAGTTTTGTTCGGGAGTTGGATTTCGCGACGTTTGCTCTTGCCGTCTCCCCGATAATCCTGGGGGCTAAAGTGCGCCGCCCATCTGACGCTTCATAGTAAGTCAGCTCCACGGCTAAGACCGTAGCGTCCATTTGCTCGTTCAAGAACTCGACGACGCGCGCTAGTTCTTTTGGGATGACATCCGCTGCGATGACCAAGCGCATTCGGCCAGCTGAAAGATTTGCATCAACCTGCGCCCAGAAATCCTCCGACGATTCCTTCTCAAGAAATTGCAGCAGCCGATCATCGGGATTTTCTCCCGATTCTAGCATCGTTGCGTTGAAAGCTTCTGCAAGCGCGCCCTTGCTCCAATAAGCTGAGGCATGCGCTGCATAGTCCAATATCTGTCCGATGACTTCCCTGCGCAGCCTGGTGTCCACTGCGCGCTTGACTTCGACGAGCACCGGAACGGCAGAGCGGGTCACAAAAACATGATCCAGTGACCACCGGCTATTACCATCGATCATATCAGGCACCGGCTGCTCGCGGCGGATGAGCAATAGCGTCTCGTCAGCGCCGGCGATCACCTCGGGGAATTTTGCGATAAGTTCTTGGAGGCTGTCTTCGGTTTTTGGTTGGGAGGGAGTCATCCGAACCAATTTTCCGTCTGCAGTCTCAGTGAAGATTGGAAGTTTTGACATTTCACCCCCAGCGCAAAACTCTGGCTTATTTCTGGCCAATCAGCTTGAGCCATTCCTCTTCGGTGAGCACCTGGACGCCAAGACTTGCCGCAGTCTTCAGCTTTGAGCCGGCGCCGGGGCCCGCCACGAGGATGTCCGTCTTGGCCGAAACCGATCCGGCCACCTTGGCGCCGAGGGCTGTGGCGCGCGCTTTGGCCTCATCCCGGGTCATGGCCTCCAGGCTGCCGGTGAACACGACGATTTTGCCCGAGACCGGACTTTCCGCCGACGGTTTTTCGGCCGGGATGACCTTCACGCCGTCCGGGTTGTCGCGGCTGTGCAGCAGGCGCTCCAGCAGCGCACGGTTATGCCGTTCCTTGAAATAGCCGATCAGCGCATCCGACACGGTGGGGCCGACGCCGTCGATGGAATCGATTTCGGCGCGGGCCATGGGATCGCCGCCCGCCGCCGCATCGGCGGTTTTCTCGAACGCCTCCCACTCGCCGAAATGGCGGCCCAGCAGGCCCGCCGTGGTTTCGCCGACGTGGCGGATGCCGAGGGCGTTGATGAAGCGCTCGATGCCGATTTCGCGGCGGCTGGCGATTGCGGCGAACAGGTTGTCGACGCTCTTCTGGCCCATGCCCTCGCGCTCATAGAGGTTGAGTTCGCCTGCTTTCTGGCGGCGCTCCAGCGTGAAGATGTCGGCGGGTTCGCGGATGATCTTGTCTTCCCAGAAGGCCTCGATCTGTTTGGCGCCCAGGCCCTCGATGTCGAAGGCCTGGCGGCCGACGAAATGCTTCAAATGCTCCACGCGCTGAAAGGGGCAGGCGAATTCGCCGGTGCAGCGGCGCACGGCGTCGAGCTTGCCGGTCTTTTCGTTCATCTCCCGCACCGCCGGCGTTTTCAGCGGGCAGGGGCATGTGTTCGGGAATTCGTAAGGCTGCGAGTCCTTCGGCCGGTGCTGCTCGAGGACGCGCACGATCTGCGGGATCACGTCGCCGGCGCGCTGCAGGATGACGCTGTCGCCGATGCGGATGTCCTTGCGGGCGATTTCGTCCTCATTGTGCAAGGTCGCGTTCGACACCACGACTCCGCCCACCGTGATGGGTTTCAGCTTGGCGACGGGCGTCAGGGCGCCGGTGCGGCCGACCTGGATTTCTATGTCTTCCAGAATGGTTTCGGCCTGTTGCGGCGGGAATTTGTGCGCTGTGGCCCAGCGCGGCGAGCGCGACACGAAGCCGAGGCGCGCCTGCAAAGCGAGGTCGTTGATCTTGTAGACGATGCCGTCGATGTCATAGGCAAGGTTTGGGCGGCGATGGCCCATGTCCCGATAATAAGCCAGCATCGCGTCCAGGCTGTCGCACAATATGCGATCCGGATTGGTGGTCAGGCCGAAACTCTCGAACGCTTCGATGGCGCCGCTCTGCGTATCCGCCAGCGGCGCGCTGAGATCGCCCCACGCATAGGCGAAAAAGCGCAGGGGCCGCTTGGCGGTGATGCTGGGATCGAGCTGACGCAGCGAACCGGCGGCGGCGTTGCGCGGATTGGCGAAGATCTGCCCGCCCGCCGCTTCCTGCGCGGAATTCATGGCGGCGAAGTCCGCGTGGCTCATATAGGCTTCGCCGCGCACTTCCAGAATTTCCGGCGGTCTGCCTTTGAGCTTGTGCGGGATGTCGCCGATCGTGCGGGCGTTGGCGGTGACGTCTTCGCCTTCGCGGCCGTCGCCGCGCGTAGCGGCTTCGACCAATTTGCCGTCTTCATAGCGCAACGACAGCGACAGGCCGTCGATCTTCGGTTCGGCGAGGCAAGGCAGCGCCCGGTCTTCGCCGAGATTCAGAAAGCGCCGTGCGCGCTCCAGAAAATCCGCGACGTCCTGATCCTCGAAGGCGTTGTCGAGCGAGAGCATCGGCACGCGGTGCCGGATCTTGCCGAATTTCGACGAGGCCGCGGCGCCGATCTTTTCCGACGGGCTGTCTTCGCGCTTCAATTCCGGAAAGCGCGCTTCGATAGCCTGATTGCGCTGCTTCAGCGCGTCGTAATCGGCGTCGGAGATCGTCGGCGCATCGTCGCTGTAATAACGCCGGTCGTGCGCGGCGATTTCACCGGCCAGTCGGGCCAGTTCGGCCGAGGCTTCGGCGGGGCTCAAAGCCTCAACGGGCTTTTCATCGGGAGAAGGGGAAGGCTTTGTCACGCCAGCTTTTTAGGGCTGTTCGTCGCGCCTGAAAAGCCGATGCGCGCGGAGGTTTAAGCGGCGGCCGCGGACGCCGATTTCGTGGGACCCGCAACCTTGTCGACCATCGCCACCAGGCTGCCCACCACCACCTTGCGGTCGTTTTCGCGCGCGAACCCTAAGGTCGCGAGCGTCTGGACCGCGCCGATGTGCGTGGCGATAACTTCGGCGTCGGGCTGGCCGCCCGAAGCCGTCCAACGCATATAGCGGCAGAGGGAGCGTGTGGCGGCCGCCAGGGTGTCGTCCTGGATGTCGTCGGCCAATTGCTCGGCGTCGCGGGCGGCGCGGTAGATTGCATCCACCTTGGCCCGGTCAATGCCGGTGCCGGTGGTCAGAAGCGTATTGAGCTGCGCCACGCAGCTGCGCACCAGAGCGCGATTGGCCTCGGCCTCCCATGGCTTGGTCACCGCGTCGGCGTCCGCATCGCGGCGCAGCGGTCCGCCATAATGCTCCAGCATGCGGCGGCGGCGGCAGGGACCGCGATAATTCGGCGTGTCGACGAAACGGCGCGGCCGCAGCACCACGGCTTCGATGCGCGCCAGAAGATCGCCGGCGGAAAATGGCTGGGCCAGAATTTCGTCCACCCCGGCGACGCGCAGCACCTGGATCAGATCGGGCGTCGCCTTGCGGATCGTGGCGATGATGGAGGTGGTGCGACTGATTGCGCCATGGCCGGCGCGAACAAGTTTGGCGAGAGCCGCCGCTGGCGCGTCGGGCAGATCCGCCGCCACGATGACGATGGCCGGCGGCACGTCCAGCATCGAGCGCAGCAAATCTTTACCGTTGGTGAAGGTGACGACGTTGGTGAAGCATTCGAGCCGCAGCACGTCCTGGAACAGGCGCAGCGCGTGCGGATTGGCGTCCGCGATTAAAATCCGGGCATTAAGTGAGGATTTCAGCGACATGGCGCCCAAAACTTTCCTGAAGCCTGAATACGGACCGCAACGTTTTTATGAAAATCCGTTTGGGCGGTTCGCGCCCAAGCGGAAATTATCC
This sequence comes from uncultured Caulobacteraceae bacterium, assembly GCA_964395875.1. Lineage (GTDB taxonomy): Bacteria > Pseudomonadota > Alphaproteobacteria > Caulobacterales > Aquidulcibacteraceae > JBEVJO01. The sequence goes on from CAYNCS010000017.1 coordinate 7,344, forward strand.
TCCGTAGGCCAAGAAATCGTTTATGCGGGCTCCTCAAAAACCGGAAAACGCAATTCTATCCGGGTGCCGTCTCCCTGCCGGGACTCAATTTCGACGTGACCGCCGGACTGCGTCATGAGCGACTGGACCTGCGCCAGACCAAGTCCCGTGCCTTTGCCGGCCGTTTTGGTCGTGAAATAGGGATCGAGCGCCTTGGCTGCGATATCGGGCGGCATGCCTGAGCCGTTGTCCTGCACCGTAAGCAAAACGAAATCGCGCGCCGCGGCCCGGCGCGCCTCGATGGTCACCGCACCGCCTTTGGGCATGGCGTCCCGCGCATTGTTCAGCAGATTGAGCAGCGCCGTCTCCAATTGTGAGCGATTGGATTTCACGCGCGGCAAATCCGGCGCGGTCTTCACCTGTAGATCGATCGCGTCGCCCAGAGCGCGCGCCATGAGCGGCAGCATCTCACGCACCACCGCACCGATGTCGACGGGTTCGATCTCGATAGGTTTGGCGCGGGCGATGTCCAGTAGCTGGGAAGCCAGGAGCGCGCCGCGCTGGGTGGCGCTGACGGCATGCTCGACATAGGCCGTCTGGCTGGAATCCAGCGCCCCCTTTCTGATCCGCTGCAACGACCCGGAAATGATCGTCAGTAGATTATTAAAGTCATGCGCGACGACGTTGGCGAAATGGCCGATGGCCGCAAGTTTTTGCGCCTGGACCTCCCGCTCGGCGCGGCGTTGCGAGCGGCGATGCTCCAGCGCTGCGTAATAAGCGCCGCCCAAAGCGGTCGCCAGCGCCAGAACGATCGCCAGAAGATTGAGGCCCGTCGACCCGGCGCCCAGAATGCTGAACGTGGTGCTGGGCACCGCGATATGCGTCGAGAAGCCCGTGAGCGGCGATGTTTCGTATACGGTCAGATTCTTCAAACCCTCCCAGGTCACGCCGTCATAATAGCCGCCGGGCGCCTGGTGGATCGCATTGAGGACATAAGGCGTGGCGCGTTTGCCGCGCAATTTTTCGAATTGCTTGGTGCGCGCGATGAAATTGCCGTTGCGGTCGACCACGGCGCCCACATAAGGAGACGGCGCCGCCTGGATGAGCTGGCGCTGCAGCTCCATCGGACTGACTTCCACGCTCAACACGTAACGCGTCGGGCCGAATTTCGGAATCGCTTCGTGTACGACGATGCAGGGACATTCCGGGGGGCTGCCCGCCAGATTGCCGATCTTGTCATTGCCGCCGCTGTTCAGAAATTCCAGAACGGCGGGCCGGATGGGCTTGGGTTCGACCGCCCGCATGTCCCACACCTCGGTTTTGTTCTGCGCGTCGGTGAGGATGACGTTGCGCCACGCAGGGTGATCGGCCATGACGCCGGCGACCCGCAGCCGGGCGCGTTCCCAATCTCCGCGCAGGAATACCGGCGCGTCGGCCAGAACGCGCAGCGTGCTTAGAGACACCTCGACATTGCGGTCCAGCGAGGCGTTGATGGCGCGGACATGGCCGATTACCTGGTCTCGCCGCGCTTCGTTCTGGTCGCGCAGATTGACGGCGCCCGACGCCGCCAGCAGTACGATCACTGGCGCCACCGCCGCGGCTGCGATTCTGATCGTGGTGCGCGGCATTGAAAGTAGACCCCCGGGGCGCGGAGCTTCGATCTAGGTGCGTTTGCGGGTGATTTGCAAATGTAATCGGCGCGATCATAGAGTCGATTGCAGCGGGGGCGTGCAGGCCGCCGTCAACAGGCGCCCCACGACAGAAATGTGACAATAAACGGCGCGCAGCGCAGCCGTTGACGTGCCGTTTTGGGTCAGGCCGCGCGCAGCGCCTTTGCCGCCTTGCGCGCGGCGGCGGTGACGTTGGCGCCGGACAACATGCGGGCCAGCTCTTCGTCGCGGTCTTTTGCGTTCAAGGCCGCAACACGCGTGCGCATCTGGCCTCCGGACAGGCGCTTTTCGATCCGCCATTGCAGATCCGCACGGGCTGCGACCTGCGGCGAATGCGTGATCGCCAGAACCTGCGCATTTTTGGAAAGTCGATTGAGACGCACGCCGATGGCGTCCGCGGTGGCGCCGCCGACGCCCTGATCGATTTCGTCGAACACCAGCAGACACGGGCCGCTGGATTGGGCGAGCGCCGCCTTCAGCGCCAGCGCGATGCGCGCAAGCTCACCGCCGGACGCCGCATTCTGCAGCGGCGCGAGCGGCGCGCCTGGATTGGCCGCGAGCAGAAACGCGACGCGCTCCGCGCCGTCGGAGGAGGGGACGTTCAAGGTTTCGAACGCCGTACAGAAGCGCGCCTTGTCGAGCTTGAGCGGCGCCAGTTCCCTGGCCACCGCCTTGTCGAGCGCCGCGCCCGCCGCGCGGCGTTTGGCGCTGAGCAACTGCGCGGCGGCATCATAGGCCCTGGCGCAGCGGGCCTCCTCTTCCTGCGCGGCGCCGAGATTTGCGCTCGAAGCGGCGCACGTCTGCAGACGGCGCTCGATGTCGGCGCGCACGCCGGGCAAAGCGTCGGGACGGCAATGGTGCTTACGCGCGAGGGCGCGCAGATCGTGAAGTCGTTCGTCCAGCGCCTCGAGACGTCCCGGCCGCACGCGCAGCAAATCGAACGCGGCTTCGATCCTGCCATGGGCGTCCGCCGTCATGTCCAGCGCGCGGCTGAGGGAATCGCCGCATTCGGCCAACAGGCCGGCCAGCGGAGAATCGGCGTGCGCGGCATGGGTGCGCTGCAGGCGTTCGAGCCGGCGCAGCGCGCCGCACAGCGTGTTTTCCGCGCCGCCGTCGCGCGCCAGCGCGTTTTCGATGGCCTGCAGATCCTCAACGAGTTTCGCCGCGCTGGAAAGCAGCGCGCGTTCTGCGGTGAGCTGATCCTCTTCGCCGTCCTGCGGATCGAACGCCGCAAGTTCGGCGGCGGCATGCGTGAGATAATCCAGATCGCGAGCGGCCTCTTCCTGCGCGTCGCGCAACCGCGCGCACAGAGTTTGGGCGGCGCGCAGCGCCTCGTAGGTTTGCGCGCAGCGCGCCGCGTGGCTTTGCAGGCCGCCGAATTCGTCCAGCCGCCGCCTATGCCCCGCCGCTTGCAGCAAGCCATGGGTAGCGCGCTGTCCATGCACCTCCGCCAGCGTCGCGCCGATGGCGCCGAGCAGTGTGGCGCTGACGGGCTGATCGTTGACGAACGCCTTCGACTTGCCGTCCGCACCGAGCACCCGGCGCAGCGTCAGGTCTTCGTCCGGCGCTGGATCGAGACCGGCCTGTTCGAGCAAAATGCGCGCAGGGTGGCCGGACGATATCGAGAAGGCCGCCTGCGCCATGGCCTGGGTTGCGCCGGCGCGCACCAGACCGCGATCGCCGCGTCCGCCCAGCGCCAGACCGAGACCGTCGAGAATGATGCTTTTTCCCGCGCCGGTCTCGCCGGTCAATGCGGTGAAGCCGGCGCTCAGGGACAGGTCCAGGCGGTCAATCAGCACCAGATCGCGAAGGGACAGTGCGCTCAACATGACCCCATCCCTATCACGGGCGGGGACGGAAAACAAGAACAATAAGAGAACAAATGTTCCGATTTGTTCTCTATCGCGCGTTCTCAGCGGGTAAGGCCGTGACTGCGGCCGAACTCCCGCCAGTCAAGCAGCGTATGGGGATCGGCGTTTACATCCTTGATTTCGATGTTTTTCACACCGCGCGCGTGCAGTTCGCGGGCGAGATCATAGGCTGCTTGCGCCGTCTCGGCTTCCTGGCCGTCGAACACCAAATCCGGCGCATCGAGCTGTGTGATCTGAAAACGCATCCCTTCGCCTCCTCGGAAATCGGGCACGGGAGGCAACGAATGAAAGCGTTTCCGGTTCCCGAAGGAGTCTAGAAGGGCGTCAGGCGGTCGAAGGCGCGGCCTATCCAGGATTTCTTGGCGACTTTTGCGTCGGCAGGAGCCAATCCTTTGGAATTCAACAGCTTGTAGGCGTCCTGATACCAGACCGAACCAGGGAAATTGTACCCCAGCACGGCGGCGGAGGCCTGGGCCTGGTCAGTGATGCCCAGCGACAGATAGGATTCGGTGAGCCGGTACAGCGCTTCGGCGGTGTGCGTGGTGGTCTGATATTTCTCGACCACGGTCCGGAAGCGGTTGATCGCGGCGAGGTGTTCGTTGCGCTTCAGGTAGAAGCGGCCGATCTCCATTTCCTTGCCGGCCAGCTGGTCCCGGGTCATGTCGATCTTGATGCGCGCATCGCGGGCGTACACGCTTTCGGGATAGCGATTGACGACTTCCTGCAAGGCGTTCAGGGCGTTCACCGTCGATGACTGATCCCGGCCGACGTCCAGAATTTGTTCGAAATAACAAATGGCGATCAAGTAATACGCGTATGGTGCGCTGCGATTGCCTGGATGAAGTTGAATAAAGCGCTGGGCTGCTTCAATGGCGTCGTCGTATTTATTGCCTTGATACTGAGCATAGGCGCCCATCAGGATCGCGCGGCGGGCCCATTCTGTGTATGGATGCTGGCGCTCGACTTCGCCAAAAGCGGCGGCGGCTTCGCTCCAATAGCGTTTGTCGAGCTTTTCGGCGGCGTCGGCGTACAGAATTTCGACTGGCCGCTCATTATATTGGAGCTCGGCCTTGTCCTTCTTGTTGCCAGCGCATGCACTTAAGGCCACGGCGGACAAGAGGGCGCACGCAATTCCGATTGCGGCCCGGCCGCGCTGTATTTGGCTCATGCCAAAAAGCTCCTCAAGTCCCCCGAGCACGATGCGATCAAACCGGCTCGGTTTGATCGCATCGTGCTCTACACCTTTGCATGAGAGCCTTTCTAATCCGATCAAATTGCTCAATTTGATCGGGAAAGGCTCTTTTCCCCCCGGTCCGCGGCCCCAAAATCAAGTGCGGAACGGAATGCGCAGCGCTTTCTAGCGGGCGAATAGCGCTTCGGGAAGCGCCGCATGCCGCGAAAATGTAGCGGCCGGTGAATGAGACTCGCGAGATAACCCTTTGAGGTCCAAAATTAAGCGGCCCGAATCGCCGGGTGGTCCTGAAGATCGGTAAGAACGGTGCGGCAATATCTATCGCTCCTGAGCGACATTCTGGAAAACGGCGTCGAGCGCGGCGACCGCACCGGCACAGGCACGCTCGGCGTGTTCGGCCGCCAGATGCGGTTCGATCTCGCCGACGGCTTTCCGCTGATGACGACCAAGAAGCTGCATCTGAAATCCATCGTGCACGAGCTTCTGTGGTTTCTGGCGGGCGACACCAATGTCCGCTACCTGCAGGAGAACGGCGTCTCCATCTGGGATGAGTGGGCCGACGAACAGGGCGAACTCGGGCCGGTCTATGGCAAGCAGTGGCGCACCTGGGAGGCGCCCGACGGGCGTGTGATCGATCAGATCTCGAACGTCATTGATCAGATCAAGCGCAATCCGAATTCGCGGCGCCTGATCGTGTCGGCGTGGAACCCGGCGGACGTGGACCAGATGGCGCTGCCGCCGTGTCATTGCCTGTTTCAGTTTTATGTTTCGAACGGTCGGTTGTCCTGTCAGCTCTATCAGCGGTCCGCGGACGTTTTTCTCGGCGTACCGTTCAACATCGCGTCTTATGCTCTGCTGATGGCGATGGTGGCGCAGGTCACGAATCTAAAGCCAGGCGAGTTCGTGCACACGCTGGGCGATGCGCATCTTTATCTGAACCATCTGGATCAGGCGCGGCTGCAATTGGAGCGCTCGCCCAAACCGCTGCCGCAGCTCAAGCTGAACCCTGCGGTGAAGAGCATCTTCGACTTCAAATTCGATGATGTCGCGTTTGAAGGATACGAGGCCTGGCCCACCATCAAGGCGCCGATCGCGGTGTAGCGCGGCCTTCATCCGTACACTCGGGAAGCGCTCGTTTAACTTTTGTTCCAAACTGGCGGCGCGCGGTCGCGCCATGGTTCAATCGTTTGTCACATTGATCCTGTTAGCCGTGCACATGGCTTGAACTGGGTCAGTTTTGGTTTCCTCGCTTGACGCTGGCGGCGTTTCCAAGCCTCTTATCAAGTGCATCCAATTGGGGGTTGGAATGGCGAGTTGGCGCGATCGTATTATCCATGTTGCGCAGATGGGGGAGCGCCTTGGCGAGCTCGCGATGTGGCTGGCGTTCTCTACCGTTCTTCTTGCGGTGAGCGTGGCATTCTCGATTTTTCTCGTGCGATCCGCGCTGCAATTTCCCATTTAACACGCGTGAGCGGGCGTCCGATTTGCGCCCTTCGCCACCTGGCGCGGAAATTCGTTTAGGCTCATTTGGCGACGCGCTTGAGCGCGTTCGCTCTTCGCTCGCTGCGCTGACGATGGCGGCAGCGTGAGCGCCTCAAGCGCCGAATCTCTTATTGCATCATTTCTTACGGCCAAAACCCCCGGGCCTGGACGATTGGCCGTCCGTGGCGGGCGCAGACGGCCATGCGGGCGGCGCCGCATCCGGAGTTCGTTGCGCCATGTAACGCTCAAACGCGGCGTCGGCGTCGAATCCGCCTTTGCCGCCGCGCGGCGGCGCCTCAGGACCACCGCCTCCGCCGGGCGAACGCGCCTTCAGGAGCCGCCGCACGATCTGGAAGACAAGCGCCAGGACGAAAATTGCGCCGACGCCGCCCAGGCCGATGATGGTCGGGCCAAGGCCCTGATTCCGTGCTTCGTCCATCGATCCGGTGAGATCGAGAAAATAAAAGACCATGCCGCCGCAATATGCGATCGCGAAAAGCGTGCCGGCCATACCGAATACGGACTTCAATGATGGCATACCGCGCCTCCGCCGGATCTGATGTTCAGGCAGTTCTTTGACTTCAACGAATGGGCCGGGGTCGCGGCCCTTTTTAACTGATCGCCCGCTGCGCCGGCGCCGGCAGCGGCGCGAATTCCTCCAGCACGGAATCCTTGATCGGCTTGGGTTGACCAAACAGGTGGCCCTGGCCGAAGCCGATATCCAGATCGAGGATTTCGATCACGGTGCGTTCGTCCTCGATGCGGTCGGCGACGAGGTCGATGCCGTAGCGCGCGAACAATGCGCTGACGTCACGCGGGGCGATGTCTCGTGTGACGCCTGAGGCCGGGCGAACGCCCGCGTCGCTGAGTTCGCTCACCAGAAGCGCGCCCGACGCCTTGAAGAAACGCACGCCGGCTTTTTGCAGCGCCGGCAGATCGACGCTCAGCGTTCGCGCGCGGTCGATGGAAAAGCGGAAGCCCAGATCCTGCAGCTTGCCCATATTGCGCGCCTGTATGCCGTCGCGATGCTCGAAAGCTTCCTGCGAGACCTCGAAGATCAAGGAACCGGAAAGGTCCCTGTTCTCCCGCATGAAGTCCAGAAACTGGGGGAAGAAACCTTCGTCGCTCAGACTGGCCGGCGCGATGTTGCAGAATACGCCGATGCGTTTGTCGGTTTTGGCCAGCTTGCGCACAATCTGGACGCAGCGGAACAGCAGCAGATTGTCGATTGTGGTGACGAGTCCCGCCGATTCCGCCGCCTTCATGAAATCCGAGGGCGTGATCAGGCGCCCGGCGGCGTCGCGGATTCGCGAAAAGCCTTCGTAAAAAGCGGTGCGGCGCTGGGGCAGCGTCACGATCGGCTGCAGATGCAGGTCGACCTGGTTGCGCTCCAAGGCATGGCGCACCACGCCCATCAGATTGTCGGCCTCGCGGCCCTGCGGCGCCGCCATGGCGGGCGCCGGCGTGGAACGCGGCGCCGCGGCGCCCTGGTTGCGGGTCAGGCGCTCCAGCATATCCTCGATCACACGGACTTCGGCCACCAGCGCCTCGTTGCGCTTGGTCACCTGCCGCTCGATCGAAGCTTCAAGGAACTCCAGTTTGGAGCGCACATACTGAGTCTCTTCACGGGCGCGCTGCACGTCGGCTTTCAGACGCTCGATGGTTTCGGTCAGCGTCGAAGCGCGGCGGCCCCGCACGATCCAGAAGTGCACAAGACCGGAAGCGAGGCAGATCACCAAAGCGAGGGCGGTTGCGCCCGTCGGATCGGCGTCGGCGAAACGCGTGACCGAGGCGGCCGCCAGAAAACTGGCGGCGACGTAAATCGCTGCGATCAGGGCCTGAACCAACACGTGCGCGGCTTTCCAAAAACCTCTTTGGGGTTAGCTATGGCCTGATTCGCGCACTTTAACGCCTCTCCCGACGACGCCCGTTTCACGGGCCTGGCCACACGTCAGGATTGTCGAGTTTTCCTGTTTGAATTTCAGAGCGTAGATCGACAATTTTCGGTTAACTTCGCGGTAAACGGTTCCCTCTATGTGCGGAGACTGAAGCGTCGCCTTTTTAGGGACTGAGTAATGGAACCTCTCGCGCCACAAGCCGCAAACGCCGCGTTGGCGCACGAAACCATTGATCTCATGACCCAGTACGGCGTGCCTACGACCGCGCCCAATTATGAAGTCTGGCTGACCCACCGGATTGGCGGCAATGCGGATCTGAGTCGCGAAATCGAAGGACACATCGTCCGAGGCGAGGAATTTTCCGAAGGCCTCAACGAGGAGTTGTTTGAGAAGTTCTTCTCGCACACCCGGCTGTCGGCGCAGATGATGGAGACGGGGGAGTGCATCGCGCGCGAACTGGCCGAAGTGCTCAACGCCCTGAAGAGCGGCGGCGATCTCAACGCCAGCTACGCCGAGAAGCTTCAGGACGCCGCCAGCTCTTTTGAAAATTCGCTGGATGCTTCCCGGTTGCGCGAAGTCGTCACCGGGCTTGCAGCGGCGACCCGCGAAATGGCGCTGCAAAGCAATGAGCTAAATCTGCAGATGAAGCGGTCCGCGCAGCAGGTCGCCGCATTGCAGACAAACCTGAGATCGGCGGAAGCCGAGGCGCGCCAGGACGGGCTGACCGGCCTCGCCAATCGCAAGATGTTCGATCAGGCGCTGCGGCGGCAGACGGCGCTGGCCCAGAAGTCGCACGGCGTCCTGACGCTGATCATGTGCGACATCGACCATTTCAAGAGTTTCAACGACCGCTGGGGTCACCCCGTCGGCGATCAGGTGCTGCGCTTCATCGCGCAGACCCTGCGTTCGCGCGTGCCCGAAGGCTCGGCCCTGGCCGCGCGCTATGGCGGGGAGGAATTCGCCGTGATCCTTCCGGACGTGAGCCTGGTCGACGCGCATCGCATTGCTGAAACCGTGCGCGGGGCCGTTCGCTCGAAAAAGCTGGTCCGCCGTTCAACGCAGGAACAGATCGGCGTCGTCACAATCTCGATGGGCATCGCGGCCTATGTTCAGGGCGAAAAGCCCTCGTCGCTGCTCTCGCGCGCCGACGCTTGCCTTTACGCGGCCAAGCGCGCCGGGCGTGACCGCATCGTACTTGATACGGACCGCACATACGCGGCGGCGTAACGTCCGCCGCTATTTCTTGATCACCTCAAAGCTCACCGTGAAGGTGTCGGCCGGCTTTTCCTTCCTGTCTTCCCAGGCGCGGCGCTGTTCAAGCTTCAGCTTGCCGGCGCCAATCTTCACGGCGTCGAAGGCGATGACTTCCCAATGCTGCCCGCCTGCATAGCCGGGATAAAGCTGGTCGGAGACCGTCGGACCGGAGAGACGTCCGGCTTCCTTCAGGATTGCGGGCGGCTTCGGTGCGCCCCATTCGTAGCCTGCCGTTGGCGTGCCCCGCAGGCTGACCGCGATGCGATCGCCGAGGCGGACCTGAAAGGTCTGGCCATTGTCGTTGTCTGTAACCGTGAGCTTGGTGCCCTGCGGGCGCGGCGGGGGGAGGGCTTGGCCGCGCGGCGGCAAGGCGACGTCGGGTTCTTTGCTTCCCATGGCGTTCAGGGTCTCGCACCCCGCCAGCAAACTCAAGGCGGCGGCGGCGATAGCCGCGCGAGGCATCCAAACGCTGCGCATGCAATGCTCCTGTCGGTTAGAGCGATTTCAGGACGGCCGGAAACGGCCGGCCGGTTCGATAATCGCTCCAGATCATTAGTAAGAGCCCGATTCACGCGCCGACCCTGCGTTCGGTCGGCGCGATCGGGCTCCAGACGCCGGAAAATGATGCGCGATCATACGTGATTGTGCCGCGCCGTCGACAGGGGGCGCGCTTTTGGCGCGCCTTTTAGCGCGCGACGCGCTCCAGCCATAACCGCCGCAGCAGCTTGACGAACGGGTCCTTGCTGTCTTCGTCGCGTAAATCCAGATGGCGGATGAACGTCAGGCCATGGGTGGGCGGCGTGGACCAAACGACCTCGGAAAGGTGCGCGATGCCCTTTTTATAGTCGATCAGATAGATCTGCCTGGGGAGCGGCACCGCGCTTTCGAGCTTGATGCGGGCGCCTGTGTCGGTCAGATCGCGGATGACGCAATCCTGCGAAATGTCGCCGTGATCGTAGACGACCTTCCCGCTCAGAAGCACTCGCCCCCGGGGGTGCCGCTTTCGGCGCTCGGTTTCCTGCGACTGCGACAAACGGACATCCGGCTACAGATTGGGGCGGGATTGCACCCTGAAGGCGGCGGCGTGCCGCGACCAATGTACTCACCTAAGTTAAGATGTAGTAACGACAATCTTACAACGGTTTGATATTATTCTATACTATCAGTTGACTAGCCAACACATTTTATCGTGAACGGCGCTTCGGCGCCTGCAACTTAAGCGATTACCGCTTCCAAAAAGGCCGCCGGCTTATTCGCTGCGGATGGAGGCGAACAGGGCCGCGTCGGGCGCCGCGTCCCAAAACGCGATACGAAGTTCGCCGCCCTCGCGGCGGAATGCGCAGACCCTCCCCGTTTTGACGCGAAACCCGCCGTCTTTTCCCGTTAACGCAAACGCCGAGGGATCCAGTTCCATCGCGTAGCGCAGCACGCCGTTGGAGGTGACGCACAGCGCCGGTTCCGCGGCGGCCAGATCGCTGGCCAGGGAACGCAGATTGGCCCGGACGGTCTCTTCGGCCGGCGACCAGCCGGAAGAGGCGTGCGGCCGGCCGTGTTTGCGCCAGTCCTCCAGCGCTTCCTGGCCAAATCGTTCCGCAACATCATCGTCGGACAAACCGGACCAGGCGCCGAAATCCAGCTCGCGCAGGCGTTCGTCAATGCGCACATCCCCGGAGAAGCCGGTGCGCTCCGCCACGATCTCCGCAAAGCGCCGCGTGCGGATCAGCGGGCCCGAAACGATGGTCTTCAGCTGGAGTCCCGCGGCTTTGAGGGCTTCGCCCACCGCCCGGGCTTGCTCCTCGCCCTTCTGGGTCAGCGCCAGATCCTCGTGCGCCCCGACGATGCGCGGCGTTTCGTTTGCTTCGAACGTATTGCCGTGGCGGGCGAAGATAAGCGTCATCAGAGCGGCGCCAGTTCGCCTTCCGCATCGATTAATTGCTCGACCACGGGCACGTCGTTCGGGCTGTCGATCGAGGCGTGCGAGCGGCCGCGGTAGTCGATCTCGACCACCTTGATCGGTATGCCGTTCTCCAGGGCGCGCAATTGCTCCAGGCCTTCGACTTCCTCAAGCGGCGAGGGCGGCAGCGACACCAGTTTCGCCAGGGTGTCGAAGCGATAGGCGTACAGGCCGACATGCTGCATCACCGGCAGCGGCGTTTTGGCGTTGCGCAGGAACGGGATGAGCTGTTTGGAGAAATACATGGCGTAGCCGTCGAGGCGCGAGACGACCGTGGTGCCGCCGACGTCGCCTGCGGCCTTGGCGGCCTTGAAGCGCTCATACGTCGCCTGATCCATCCGCGTGGCGGGCGTGGCCATCGCGAGGTCCGGATTTTCGCGCATCGTCTTCGCAACCGCGCCGACGATCCAGGGCGGGGTGAGGATGGCGTCGCCCTGCAGGTTGATGATCACGTCCGGCTTTTCGCCCATCGCTTCGGCGGCGCTGAAAGCGCGTTCGGTGCCGTTGCGGCAGCTTTCCGGGGTCATGATGGCTTCGCCGCCAAAACCGCGGACGTGTTCGGCGATCCGTTCATCGTCGGTGGCGACGACCACGCGGTCCACGCCCTCGGCGGCGCGGCCGATGGCGGCGACGCGGCGGATCATGCTGGCGCCCCGTACTTCGACGAGCGGCTTGCCGGGAAAACGGGTGGACCCATAGCGGGCGGGAATGACGACGACGACGCGCATGCGCCCCTCCTAATGGTTTTTTTGCCCGGCGCAATCCACAGCGCGCCGCAGGCGTCGAGGCGCCGCAATGGGTTGGCGGGGGCTCCTCCCGTCTGGCAAGATCGGCGGACTGATTCGTACGCGTGCGGCGATGTCTTCTCGCCGATCCCTCAACACAGCGAGAGCCCACATTCTCATGCGCGCTTTGTCCCTGCTGCTGATCGCTTGCATGCTGTTCTTCACCTCGGCGCCGACGGCCGACGCCAGGAAGAAGTCGCACAAGCCTCAGTATTCCAAGTCGAAGGTTCTGAAGAAAAAGAAGAAGGCCGTGAAACCGGCCGCCAAGCCCGTGGCGGAGAAGGTGGAGCCCGCGACGCCCATTCCGGCCGTGCGGCCAGGGCGCCAGGAAGGTCAATTGGTGTTCGACGGCCCGCCTGTGATCCCGGCTGACCTGAAAGCGCGCCTCGCCCAATATTCGTCGATCCGCAGCGCTGCCTTCCTGGATTTTCTGCCCTCGGGCGGCATGCTGATCTCGACCCGCTTTTCCGATGCGGCGCAAATCCATCGCGTGGATGCGCCTCTGGGCGACCGCAAGCAGCTGACCTTCTCGGCCGAACCGTCCACCGGCGCGCGGGCCCGGCCGAACGGCGCCGGCCAATTCATCTATTCCAAGGATCAGGGCGGCGACGAATTCTTCCAGCTCTATCTGTACGACCCCACGACCAATGCCTCGACGCTGCTCACCGAGCCGCAGACGCGCAATGAAGCGCCGGTTTTCTCACGCGACGGCAAGAGAGTGATCTGGTCGCGCGCTACGGCCAGCGATCCGAATTTCGATCTGATGTGGATGGATCTCACCCAGCCCAATTCGCGGCGCGTGATCCTGGAAGGCCAGGGCGCCATCGAGCCTCTGGATTTCTCGCCGGATGGATCGAAGCTGCTGTACGGGCGGTATGAGAGCGTCGCCAAATCGCGGCGCTTCCTGCTGGAACTTTCTTCGGGCGTTTCGACGGAGCTGACGCCGGACCTCAGCGTCGCATATGAGGAAGGCCAGTTCACGCCCGACGGCAAATCCGTCCTCCTGATTTCCGATGAAGGCGGTACGTTCGCGCGTGTGATCCGCCTGGATCTGGCCTCGAGGCGGCGATTCGTGATGACGCCGGTCGATCTGTCCTGGGACGTCGAGTCGTTCGATCTGTCCCCGGACGGACGGACGCTGGCTTATGTGGTGAACGCAGGCGGGGAATCGCAGCTCAATCTCATGGACATCCGCAACGGCAAGCAGCTGCGCAACGTGCCGTTGCCAGCCGGGCTTGTGATCAATCCGCGCTTTGATCCTGAGGGCGCGCGTCTGGGCTTTTCCCTGAACGCCGGCGCCACGCCTTCGGACGCTTATGTGCTCGACGTGAAATCGGGCGTTTTATCGCGCTGGACGCAGAGCGAGACCGGCGGACTCGATCCGAATTCCTTCGCGCCGCCGCAGTTGATCTCCTTCCCGACTTTCGATCAGGCGGGCAGTCAGCAGCGGCAGGTTCCGGCCTTCGTCTATCGGCCGCGCAACGTGGCGAAGCCGCCGGTGATCCTGTTCCTGCACGGAGGACCGGAAGCGCAATTCCGGCCAACCTTCTCCACCACGATCCAATATTGGGTGAACGATCTGGGTTTCGCTGTCGTGGCGCCGAACGTGCGCGGTTCGACCGGCTATGGCCGCGAATACGTCTCGCTCGACAATGGCGTGAAGCGCGAGGATTCGGTGAAGGACATGGGCGCGGCTTTGGACTGGATCGCGCAGCAGCCCGATCTCGATTCCTCCCGCGTCGTCGTCTACGGCGGTTCGTATGGCGGCTATATGAGTTATGCGGCGCTGACGCATTACAATGCGCGTCTGGCGGGCGGCGTTTCCGTTGTCGGCATTTCGAACTGGGTGTCGTTTCTAGAAAACACCAAGGGCTATCGCCGCGATCTGCGCCGCATCGAATATGGCGACGAACGCGATCCCGCCATGCGCGCGTTCCTGCAAGGCATTTCGCCCCTCAACGGCGCCAGCGCCATCACCAAGCCGATGCTGATTGTGCAGGGCGCCAACGATCCGCGTGTGCCGATGAGCGAGGCCGAGCAGATGGTGGCGAAGGTGCGCGCGAACGGCGGCGACGCCTGGTATCTTCTGGCGCTGGACGAAGGTCACGGCTTCCAGAAAAAGCAGAACCAGGATTCCCAGCGCGCGGTTGAGGCGATGTTCCTGCAGCGCGTCGCGTCAGGGCAGGCGCGCGCGGCGGCGACTCTGCCGGGGACGACCATGGCGCCGATTCCAAATCCGCCTGCGGCGGCCGGCGCTGCGCCTCAGTAAATTCGTGACGCTGAGCAAGGCGCCCGCAGCCGTGTGACGTATCAGGCGTTTTCGCTTGCTGACGGCGGCGCTGTTCCATCAGATGGGCGCCGTTTGAATCCGTTTAAGCGCGCCCAGTGACAGTTCCGCCCCCACCCCGGAAACGGGGACGTCAATCGCATGTGAATCGTGGCGTCGTCATCCAGACTGCGTTGCGCTTGCTTGAGGAAAATCCCACGCGCCCAGTGACCATGGCCGAGGTCGCCAGCGCGCTCGGGATTGTTACGATGGGTCTCTATAAGCATGTCCGCAATAAGGATGATCTGCTGGCGGGCATGGCGGAGGCTTTGTACGCGGACCTCGATCTACGGGTCGATCCAAAGAAGCCGATCGAAGAGCGCCTTTATCAATGGGCGGCAAAATTTCGTGATTTCTTTATTCGCCGTCCCTATGCACACAGTTTGATGGCCTGGGACGGGCAAATTTCATCGCCGCTTATGGGCTGGACGGCCGATCTTGTTGTGATGTTGCGCGCGTTTGGCGTGCCGCAGGAAAAACTGGCGCGCACCGTCACCTGGCTGTTCCGCGAAATCACCGCTTACGTGCTTTTTGAAAGCGCCGAGAAAGCTGGCAGCCAAAAGGCGATCGCCAATTTCGATTTCAGTTCGCTCTCGCCTGACCGGCGGGAAACGCTGAAACCAATTCTGCCGGAAATAATGAGCTATTCCGGCGACGATCTCTACCGAATGCACATTGAGGCGATCCTTGCGGCTTTAAAAAGCATCCCGGCGGATCTCCCGGGAGATCCGCCGCGAAATACAAAGAGTCGCATTAGGCCGCGTTGAATATCTTCGAGGCATATTCCTCTGAAATCGGTGAAAAGTCGCCAGCGACGAGGGGTCCATTCGTATAGGAATGTTCACCGCAGGAAATGCCGTCCTCGTCAAACATGAAGGTCACGGCCATGCGCTTGGTCATTTGATAGGCGCTGTGTTTAGGGTCGACCTTGAACGGCATCATCGCGTTAATGAGTGCGGCGGGGTAGAGCTGGTGCATCACGCCGTCCATCACGATTTCGTCGTCGCCGACGACGACCTTGTCGACGTCAAAATGGATGCGCCAGGCCCCCGACGCGATCACGCCGCCATAAAATTTTTCCAGTTCTTCGTAACTCGACTTCACGGGGTGCTGGAGCGAGCCCGGCTCAGCGCCCCAGAACATGTATGATTGCCGCTTGCGCGAACAGGACGCCATGAGCGCTTCATAGTTTCCCGTGGCCTCGGCGATCGCATGTTCGATGGCGTTATCGAGAATCTTCCGCCGCCGTTCGTCCTTGATTGTCTCTCGAACCTGGCGAAGCGTATTCACCTGCGCCCATTGATCGAAGTCTTTCATATCGATCGGCTTTTCTTCGTAGGCTTGGGTTCGGTACATGGTCTCCCCTCCGGCGCGCTTGTAATTGGTTTATAATATAAACTAATGCAGATCAGGCGCGCAAGCGCTTTCGATTCGGCGGGGGCCATTTGCGCGTTCTCAAAAAATGCGGCGCCGGAACGCGCCGCGTCGCGCCGTCTGCGGACATTCGCCGCAGCTATCCCAAAGGTCGGGGGCGTGTTATGGCCCGGCGCCATGAAAACCGGAATTTCCGGAGGCGCCCGGAACGATAGGCGCCGGGTGCTCGGCCTCGGGCTTTTGGGGGCGCTCATGCTGGCGTCGGGGCCTGCTTTCGCAGCTGCGCGCGCGTCCGCTGACGAGATGCTCAAGGCGGAACTCGCCGCGGCGGAGAGCGAAGGCAAGACGCTTGCCTTGTTCGTTCAGGCCAGCTGGTGCCCGTATTGCAAATTATTCGGCCTGTTGCTGAAGGATCCCGCCGCCGGGCCGGTCCTGAACGCGCATTTCCGCTTCTTCTGGCTCAATGTCCGGGAGCGTAAGCCGGAATGGCAGGCGCGGCAGCTCCCCGGCGCGATGAGCGTTTTCAAGCGCTATTCCGGCGGCGGCGAAACGGTGCCGTTCTTCGCGTTCCTCGACAAGGACGGCAAGGCGCTCGCCACCAGCAACAATCCCCGGGGGCAGAATATCGGCTATCCCGGAACGGACGAAGAGCTGGACTGGTACGATGCGATGTTCGCCAAAGCCGCGCCGAAAATGACCAAGGCCGATATCGCCGTCGTGCGGGCCGCGATGGTGCGCCTCTATCATCCCAAGGATTGATTGTGTCTGCTTCCGTCGTCGCCGCGCTCTACAAATTCGTCGATCTGCCGGACTATGCGGATCTGCGCGCGCCGCTGCGCGCCTTGATGGATGCGCACAAGGTGAAGGGCACGCTGTTGCTGGCGCGCGAAGGCGTGAACGGCACGATCGCGGGATCGCGCGAGGGGATCGATGCGGTTCTGACGCATCTGCGCGCCGATCCGCGTTTGGCGGACCTTGAGCACAAGGAAAGCTATTGCGACAAGCAGCCCTTCCTGCGCGCCAAGGTGCGATTGAAGAAAGAGATCGTTACCTTGGGCGTGCCGGGCGTCGATCCGAATGTGCGCGTCGGGACCTATGTCGACCCAGCCGACTGGAACGCGCTGATCGCCGATCCGGACGTGATCCTGATCGACACCCGCAACGATTACGAAGTGGCGATTGGCACATTCGAGGGCGCAGTCGATCCAAAGACCGCGAGCTTCGGCGAATTCCCTGAATATGTCCGTGCACATCTCGACCCGAAGAAGCACAAGAAGGTCGCGATGTTCTGCACCGGCGGCATCCGCTGCGAAAAGGCGTCGAGCTTCATGCTGCAGGAAGGGTTCGAGGAGGTCTATCACCTGAAGGGCGGCATCCTGAAATATCTGGAGCTGCAGCCGGAAGATCAGAGCAAATGGAACGGCGAGTGTTTCGTGTTCGATCACCGTATTGCGGTTGGCCATGGACTGGCGCCGTCGGCCCTTGAGGAATGCTATGGCTGCCGCACGCCGCTGGGGCCGGGCGACAAGGATTCGCCGATGTATGAAGCGGGCGTGACTTGCCCGCGCTGCTTCGAGACCAAGTCGGAAGCCTACAAGAAATCCGCGCGCGAGCGGAACCGGCAGCTGAAGCTGGCGCGGGAGCGGGGCGAGCGCTAGCGTCTAGGCTTGCAGGAGCCGCACTCCATTTGATCCAATCGGCGCCTTGCTCCGTACACCCGGCAATGAAACGCCGGAGGAGTTCATGCGCGTTGCGCTTATCGCCGCTTTAGGAGCGTCCGTCCTCGTCTTGTCCGCCTGCGCCACCGCGCCGGCTTTGCCCAAGGAAACCGGGCCGAAGCCATTCGTGCTGGAGCAGGCGCTGGTTGGGCCGTCTGTGGCGCGCGGCGCGATCCGCACCATCACCGGCGTGCACCGCCCGTTCACCGCCAATCTGAACGGCAGCTGGGACGGCCAGATTTTCGTGCTGGAGGAGGACTTCCTGTTCGACGATGGCCAGAAGGACAAGAAGACCTGGCGGCTGAAACGCGTCGCCGAAGGACGCTATGAAGGCGCGCGCGAGGATGTGGTGGGCGTCGCCAAGGGATTTCAGGACGGTCCGGCGTTCCGGCTGGAATATGACATCCGCCTGCCCAAGAAGGACGGCACGCCGGGGCGCAAGGTGCGCTTTCGCGACGTGATGGTGCTCACCGCGGACGATGTGGTGATCAACAACGCGACGATCGGCTATTTCGGACTGCATGTCGGCGGCGTGAATTTGAAGATTACGCCAGCGAAGCCCGCGAGCTAGGCGGCGGCCGCCCGCGCCGATTGATCGGCCAGTTTCAGCATATGCGGAATGCGGTGCGCGCCGGCCATAGAGCGGACGCGGCTGGCGGCTTCCGTTTGGTCCATGCCGATGGCGGTGACGCGCAGCGGCGTTTGGGAGGCGCCGCGCAGGATCGCGGACGACCAATCGTCATTGCGCAAGGCGGTCTTTGCAACGCCGATGACGGGCGCCTGCGCCCGCAAGGTCTGGTACAGATGCGCCCCCAGACCTGGCATGCCGCGCCGGTCCAGAAATACATAGCCGTCGATGAGGATGGCGTCGGGCGTGTGGTCGATCTTCTGAAGGGCGGCGCGCAGCACAGGCAGTTCCCGTGCGTAGAACGCGCCGGATTTATAAGGTGCAGGTTCGTCCGTTCGCGCCGTGACGATGGCGCTGGCCGCGCTGGAAGACCAGTCCGCAAATAACACGCACGCGGCGAACGCCGCGTCGTTCGTATAAGCGGCGTCCAGACACGCCAGCATGCCTCGCTCCCCTAGCGCACAGGGCCAGCCTCGATCACATCTTCCACAGTGCGCAGGCCGGGCTGCGGCGAGGACACAAGCACGGCCATGTTTCCCGGAAGGTGCTTGTTGTCGAGCATCTTTTCGTGCGCTTCCGGGATCTGCGCCCAGGGAAACACTTCGGACATCGCCGGATCGATGCGGCGCTCGCACACCAGTTTGTTGGCTTGGCTCGCCTGCATGAGGTTGGCGAAATGCGAGCCCTGCACGCGCTTCTGCCGCATCCAGAGGAAACGGGCGTCCATGGTGAGATTGTATCCTGTGGTGCCGGCGCAGATCACCACCATGCCGCCGCGCTTCACCACGAAAACGGAGACGGGGAAGGTTTGTTCGCCGGGATGTTCGAACACGATGTCGACGTCCTGGCCGCCGGTGATCTCCCAGATGGCTTTGCCGAACTTGCGCGATTCCTTCATGTAGTTCGCATAGTCCGGGCCGTTCACTTTCGGCAGCGGGCCCCAGCAATTGAAGTGCTTGCGGTTCAGCACCGCCTTGGCCCCCATCGAGAGGACGTATTCGGCCTTGCTTTCGTCCGACACCACGCCGATGGCGTTCGCGCCCGACACCGCGCAGAGTTGCGTCGCGAAGACGCCCAGACCGCCCGAGGCGCCCCACACCAGAACGTTCTGACCCGGGCGCAGAATGTTCGGGCGCCAGCCGAACAGCATGCGATAGGCGGTGGCGAGCGTCAGCGTGTAGCAGGCCGCCTCCTCCCAGGTCAGGTGCTTGGGCCGCACCATCAATTGGCGCGACTGCACCTTGCAGAATTGCGCGAAGGAGCCGTCTGTCGTCTCGTAGCCCCAGATGCGCTGGCTCGGTGAGAACAGCGGATCGCCGCCATTGCATTCGTCGTCGTCGCCGTCGTCCTGATTGCAATGGATGACGACCTCGTCGCCGGGCTTCCAGCGTTTGACGTTGGAGCCGACCGCCCAGACGATGCCGGACGCGTCCGATCCGGCGATGTGATAGGGCTGCTTGTGCAGATCGATGGGCGAAAGAGGTTCGCCAAGTCCCGCCCAGATGCCGTTGTAATTCACGCCCGCCGCCATCACGAGCACGATCACTTCATCCGCGCCGGGCTTCGGCGTTGGGACCTGCTCCAATTGGAAGCTCTTCAGCGGGCGCCCATGCCGTTCCTTGCGGATCGCCCAGGCCCACATCTTTTCAGGCAGATGGAATTGAGGCGGGATCTCGCCGATCGCGTAGATCTCTTTCATCGGGATCGTTTGGATCGCATCTGTCGGCATATCAGCTCCGGATGGCTGTGCGGCGCGGATGGTAAGCTTTAGGCTTTGCGCCGCGATTAAAATGGGTCAAGCGGCGGCGGGTTCCGTCGCAAAAATTGAGACTCGGCTGCTTGCAAAAACGACAGGGTTTTTCGAAGCGGCGCTGAAATTGGCGCCGCATGCAAATCGGGTCGGCTGTCGCAAAAGCTTCAACAAAATCCCTCCAAGATTTAAAGCTTTAGAAAGCGCGCCTTGAAATAAACCGGCCTCGCGGGGCGCGCAGACGCCCGCCAAAAGTGGGGTTTGCCGTGCGGGTTGCGAGGATTATCGAGTCGACGGAATTCGTGCCGCCCGAAGCGCCGGGAATTGAGGCGTATTCCAGATTTTCCGCCAATCCGAAGCTTCTCGCTCTGGCCGTGGTGCGCGACGGTCAGCCGCTCGGCATCATCAACCGCGCGCGCTTTTTCGTGAAATTCGGCGACACGTTCGGGCGCGCGGTTTACGCCAATCGCGCCGTCAACCTGTTGATGGAGCGACAGCCGATCGCGCTCGACGCCAATATGCCGGTCGCCGAATTGCGTAATTTGCCCTTGAATTTCGACAACGCGGTGCTGCTCGAAGGCTTCATCGTGGTGCAGGACGGAAAATTTGCGGGTGTGACCAGCGTTCTGTCGCTGTATCGCGCGGTGCAGGACCACAATCTTCAGCTTGAGGAGCTTTTGCGCGCGGTCGAGGAAAGCAAGCGCCTGGCGCAGGAGGCTGACCTCGCCAAGTCGCGCTTCCTCGCCACCGTGACGCACGAATTGCGCACGCCGCTGAACGGCATCGTGGGTTACGCGGAAATTCTGGCGGACGAATTCGAGGGGGAGCGCGCCCAAAGCGCCAGCGACGCGCAGTCGATTATTCGTCTGGCGCGGCATCTGTCCCGCCTGATCGACGACGTGCTGGAATATGCCCGGGTGGAGTCTGGAAACTTGCCTGTTCATATTGAACCGTTCGACGCGGCGGCCTGGCTACGGGAGGAAATCGGGGCGCTCAAAGTTCTGACGCTTGCGAACCGGAACCATTTGGCGGTCCGGATCAACCCGGACATTGGTCTAGTGGCCAGCGACTCCATGCGTCTGCGACAATGTCTGCACAACCTTGTGAGCAACGCCTGCAAATTCACCACAGACGGTACGATAACTGTACGGTTGGACCGGATACTCGATTCCGGCGCTGCGCCGCGTCTGCTGCTCGAAGTGTCCGACACCGGCATCGGCATGACCAAAGCGCAAATGGGCCGCCTGTTCGTTCCCTTCACCCAGGCGGACGAGACGATCACGCGCCGCTTCGGCGGTACGGGCCTGGGCCTAGCCATCACCCGCCGGATCGCCCGCTCGCTGGGCGGCGACGTCAGCGTCGAGAGCGAGCCAGGCAAGGGCAGCACCTTCATGCTGTCCATTGCGGCGGAAGCGGCGAAATTGCCCGCCGCGGCCTGATTGACCGGGCGCTCGTTTGCGGCCTTAAGTGCGGCCGCGAGCGCCTTTATGATACGAAATCTTATACTGACTGTATTGAGCGGCGCGTTTTGCGTGATGGCGATCGCTCTGTTGTTCGTGGGCGAGCCCACCGATCGCGGCATGGCGCTGGGCGTGCTGGCCTTCTTTGGCGGTTGCTGCATCATCGGCGCGAGCTTGCTGGCCGGCGATTTCAGGAAATCGAAGGGACCGCGCCCGGGCGCCGGCAGCGGCGATGCGTCGTTCCGCTACGCATTGTCGTTTCACCTGGCGTTCGGAGTGGCGAGCCTCGGCATGACCGCCGGCGCGGTGGTGTTTGCGCTCGACTCGCCCTGGCTTTGGTTTGTGGCGGGGCCGGCGCTGGTGTTGTTCGGCGGCGGCGGCGCGATGTTTCTGTATCGCGCGCTGGTCGACCGGCGCATTGTCGTGGCCATAAATGCGGACGGCGTGATGGACCGGCGCATCCTGGCGCGGCCCATTCCATGGCAGGCGATGGACGCCGTCGGCTTTCCGCAAATCGGCCCCGTACCGTATCTTTTGATCGTGGCGCGGGACGCCGAGACCTACGCGCGGCCGCGCGGGCGGTTTGCGTCCTGGATGGGCCGCGGGCAGGTCGCCGGCGATCAGATTATGGTGGCGTTTCAGGGCCTCGACGGCAGCCTTACGGATGCGCTCGCCGCGATCGGCGCGCGCAGGCCGGACGTGACGGTGCTGGGCGATTTCACCGATTGAAATCCGCCTTGCGCGGGCGCCCGACCGCAGGGCTGCGCGATTTGTCGGCGCCCGCAGGGATTGGGCCGGCTGCGGTGCGGCGACAGTCGATGCGCCGGGCGGCTTGGTGTTTGTATCGGGAAAAGCGGTGAGCGGGGAACGATCGTGACTACAGACTTCCAGCACGCGCCGGATGCGCCTTGGATCTTCCGCACCTATGCGGGGCACAGCTCGGCGGCGGCCTCGAATGCGCTCTATCGCAAAAATCTCGAAAAGGGGCAGACGGGCCTGTCCGTCGCCTTTGATCTTCCGACCCAGACTGCGCTTGACGCCGATCACATTCTATCGCGGGGCGAGGTCGGCAAAGTCGGCGTGTCGATTTCGCATCTGGGCGATATGCGCACCTTGTTCGACGGCATTCCGCTCGACCGCATGAACACGTCCATGACCATCAACGCGCCGGCGGCCTGGCTGCTGGCGATGTATGTGGCGCTGGCCGACGAAACCGGCGCGCCGCGCACGTCGCTGCAGGGCACGACGCAGAACGACATCATCAAGGAATATCTCTCGCGCGGGACCTACGTGTTTCCGCCGGAGCCGAGCCTGAAGCTCACCGCCGACACCATCGCCTGGTGTCTGCGCGAGACGCCGAAATTCAATCCGGTGAACGTTTGCTCCTACCATCTGCAGGAAGCGGGCGCGACGCCGGAGGAAGAACTCGCCTTCGCTTTGGCGACGGCGATCGCCATGCTCGATTCGGTGATCAAAGCGGGCGAGGCGAAACCGGAAGAAATTCCGCTGGTGTTTTCGCGGCTGTCTTTCTTCGTGAACGCCGGTCTGCGCTTCGTCACCGAGATGTGCAAGATGCGGGCGTTCGGGCGCCTGTGGGATGAGATCGGTCAGACGCGCTATCACGTCGCCGATCCGAAGCTGCGGCGTTTCCGTTACGGCGTGCAGGTGAATTCGCTGGGACTCACCGAGCCGCAGGCGGAGAACAATCCCTATCGTATCCTTTTGGAGATGCTGGCGGTGACGCTGTCCAAGGACGCGCGCGCCCGCGCCGTGCAGCTGCCGGCGTGGAACGAAGCGCTGGGTCTGCCGCGGCCCTGGGATCAGCAATGGTCGCTGCGCATGCAGCAGGTGCTGGCCTATGAGACCGACCTTTTAGAGTTCGAGGACATCTTCAACGGCTCCAGCGTGATCGAGGCGAAGGTGGCGGCGCTGATCGCCGGCGCCAAGGCGGAGCTTTCGAAAATCGAGAGCATGGGCGGGGCCGTGGCCTGCGTGCCGTACATGAAGGAACGTCTCGTCGCTTCGAACGCCAAGCGCGTCGCCGGCATCGAGACGGGGGCCCAGAAGGTCGTCGGCGTGAATTGCTTCACCCAGAGCGAGGCTTCGCCCTTGTCGGCGGGCGAGGGCGCGATCCTGAAGATCGATCCGCGCGTGGAGTTCGAACAGATCGAGCGCCTGAAAGCCTGGCGCGCGGGGCGCGATCATGCGGCGGTCGCGGCGGCGATAAACGATCTGGAAGCCTCCGCCCGCGAGGGCCGCAACATCATGCCCGCCTCCATCGCCGCCGCGAAGGCCGGCGTCACGACCGGCGAATGGGGCGCGGCGTTGCGCGCGGCGTTCGGCGAATATCGCGGGCCGACTGGCGTCGCCATCGTGGTTGCGGGCGGCGACGACCCCGATGAAGCGGCTGTGCGTGCGCAGGTGGAGGCCATTTCGGAAAAGCTTGGCGAGGCGTTCAAGTTCCTGGTCGGCAAACCGGGCCTGGACGGCCATTCCAACGGCGCCGAACAGATCGCCACGCGCGCCCGCGCCGTGGGGATGGAGGTCGTCTATGACGGCATCCGCTCCACCCCGGCGGAAATCGTCGCCAGCGCCAAGGCCAGCAAGGCGCATGCGGTGGGCCTCTCCATCCTGTCCGGTTCGCATCTGGATCTGGTGCAGGAGGTGGCGCGGCTGATGCGCGCCGAAGGGCTGGAGAACGTGCCGCTGGTCGTGGGCGGCATCATCCCGCCCGCCGACGAAAACGTGCTGAAGCAGATGGGCGTCGCGAAGGTCTATACGCCGAAGGACTTCAAGCTGAACGGCATCATGGGCGAGATTGTGAAGCTGGTTGAGGTGCGGCTCGGCGCCTGACTGGGCGCCGGTCTTAACGCTTCGCTAACCATATCCGGACGGAAATGCGCTTCAGAATGCGCCGCGTATGCGCGGCGGGTTGGTTTTTAGGTGTGCGCATTTTCGGACGCAAAACCGGGTCCCACTTTTGCTGAAAATGCGCTGAGGGCGCTCGCATGTTCTTGATGAAGCTTTGGCGCGGCGATTCCGGCCGCATCTACAATTTCAAGATCACCTGGTCGCACAAGGGCATCCCGGACAAGCAGGGCGGCATCTATATCTTCGTGAAGCGCCGCTTCCTGATTTTCCCGAAAATCCTTTACATCGGCAAAGCCACCAATTTCCGCGAGCGTCTGCTGGGCCATGAAAAATGGCCCAAGGCATTCTGGATGGGCGCCACCGAACGGCACCTTCATTACATCGACTCGCCGGAAGAGCGTTCCTACGTCGAGGAGGATTTGATCCGCCGCTACAATCCGCCGATCAACAAGATGATGGTGATCGCGGGCGAGGACGGCGAGAAGAAGCCCTTCGTCAACAAAAAGCCCAAGCGCGGTCTGTTCGGCTGGTTCGGCGATCTGACGCCGGAAGGTTCGCGGTAGGAAGCTCGACATTTTTGCTCCCCCGTTTACGGGGAAGCTGTCGCGCAAAGCGCGACTGAGGGGGGTATGTTCAATATCCCCCCCTTCGGCCGTT
Source organism: uncultured Caulobacteraceae bacterium (assembly GCA_964395875.1). Classification (GTDB taxonomy): domain Bacteria; phylum Pseudomonadota; class Alphaproteobacteria; order Caulobacterales; family Aquidulcibacteraceae; genus JBEVJO01. Next base: position 32,213 of record CAYNCS010000017.1, read on the forward strand.
ATCGCGGCCACTTCCCCCGTAAACGGGGGAAGATAACGTCTCGATCAGTGTGCGTCGGGTATGTCCGTGATCTCCGCGATGACGTCGCCGCCGCACACGATCTGCACCGCTTTGTATTTCCCGGCGATGGCGGGCGTGTCGATGCGCGCCGTCTGGGGCGTCAGGACTTGCGCCGGCTGACCGGCGGGCGCCGACGCCTCCAGGATCAATTGCTGCACGGGGATGGCGCTGCGGTCGGCGCGACCGAGCTTCAGTTCGACCGTGTAGCCGGCCGAAGGCAGGGTCACCTGCCCTTCGACGATCAAAGTCGGCGCCGCGCCGGGGCCGGGCATGCGATTGACCCAGGCTTTCCAGCCGGAATTCTCGACCACAGGGCAGGATTTGAGCACGGCGGCCGCCGTGGGGGATTCGGCTTTCGAGACGGCTCCGGCGCTGGCGCAGGCGCCTAAAGCCGCCAAAGCTGCGAAGATCGGAATAAAGCCTCTGTGCATGTTCGCTCCCAAATCCGGTGGCCGGCGCACCGGCCTCCGGACCGGCGCCCTCACGTTAGCAGCAAAAACGCCCGGCGGGCGTACAGGTTGCAGGCGGGCCTGAGCCCCCGGCGCGCCTTTTCCTCGCCGGAAATACCGTCTAGACGGCGCCCATGAAGTCGCTTTGGGCCAAGGTCTCGGCCTTTCTCCTCCAGATGGATGCGCGCGCAGTGCGGACGCTGTGGGTGTCCGTTCTGCTGTTCGCTATCGCCGGCGCGGTTCTGGCGGTGGGTATGACGTTTCTCGACGTCAATGAGGGCGGCGTGGCGGAATTCCTGCGTTCGGCGCGCGGGGCCTGGTGGGCGCCCGCGGCGGTGACCGGCGTGTTCGTGGTGCTGGCCTTTATCGGCGCGCCGCAGATCGCCTTGATCGCCGGCACGGTGGCGGTGTTCGGGCCTGGCGAAGGGATGGTGCTGTCCTGGCTGGCCACCATGATTTCGGCTTTGGTCGGGTTCGCTTTTGGCAGGGCGGCGGGCGCGAAGGGCCTGGAAAAGCTGGGCGGCGTGGGCGAGCGCGCCACCAGCTTCATGGGCAAGAACGGGTTTCTGGCCTCGTTGATCATCCGGCTGGTGCCGTCGGCGCCGTTCGTCGTGATCAATATGGCGCTCGGTGCGGCGAAGGTGCCCTGGACGCAATTCATCGGCGGCACGGGGCTGGGCATCCTGCCGAAGATTCTGCTGATCGCGTTCGCCGGGCATGGATTCGACGCGGTCGGACGCCGGGAAAACCTGTCGGCATTGGCGTTCTTCGCGGCGGCGCTTTTGGTGTGGCTTTTGATCGCGTTTGTGGTCCGGCCGCGCATAAAAGCGCGCGAAAAAGGGAAAACGGGGCAAAATTTACCCCAATAGCGTCTCTTGAGGCTTGTTTATTAGAAAAATATTTGCCTTCGGCGCTCTCTTGGGGTAGATGCTGCCCCGAACGGACCAAAGGCCCATCCATGCGCACAGGTTTGCTGCTCAACCTACGACTTACCACGCCTTGAGCGGGGCAAGCCGGCATGCGCCCGGCGGCGCCGCTTGAGGCGCCCAAAACTCTGATCGATTTATTCGATCCAAATTCCACGTACTAATCGCAATTTCGGCCGCTTCCGTTTTGGCCCGACCGCAAAGGTTTTCGTCATGTCCGTAGATATTTCCGCGTTGCCTCAGGTGCGCATTTTCGACACCACCATGCGCGACGGCGAGCAATCGCCCGGCGCCTCCATGTCTTTCGACGAAAAGATCGAACTGGCCAGATTGCTGGACGAGATGCACGTAGACGTGATCGAGGCGGGTTTTCCTAACGCCTCCATTGGCGATTTCGAATCCGTTCAGGCGATCGCCAAGGTCGTGAAGAACAGCGTGGTGTGCGGGCTGTCGCGCGCCCAGTTCGCCGACATCGACCGCACCGGCGAAGCCATCAAGGCCGCGGCGCGCAAGCGCATCCACACCTTCATCGCCACCAGCCCCATCCACATGGAGCACAAATTGAAGATGGGCGAGAATGCGGTGCTGGAGGCGATCCACGCCTCGGTGACCCGTGCGCGCCAATACACTGACGACGTGGAGTGGTCGGCCGAGGACGCCACCCGCTCCGAGCGGGACTTCCTGTGCCGCGCGGTGGAAGTGGCCATCCGCGCCGGCGCTACGACGATCAATCTGCCGGACACGGTGGGCTATTCGTTCCCGCAGGAATATGGCGCGATGTTCGCCGACGTGCTGGCGCGCGTGCCGGGCGCGGACAAGGTGATCCTGTCCACGCACTGTCACAACGATCTGGGTTTGGCGGTCGCCAATTCCCTGGCGGGCGTGATGAACGGCGCGCGTCAGATCGAATGCGCCGTGAACGGGTTGGGCGAACGCGCCGGCAACGCCGCGCTGGAAGAAATCGTGATGGCGCTGAAAGTGCGTCGCGACGGCATGCCGTATCGCACCGGCATCGATTCCACCAAGCTGGTCCGCGCCTCGAAGATGGTGTCGCAGATCACCGGCTTTCCGGTGCAATACAACAAGGCCATCGTCGGCAAGAACGCCTTCGCGCACGAAAGCGGCATCCACCAGGACGGCATGATCAAACATCGGGAAACCTATGAGATCATGACGCCGGAGTCGGTGGGCCGGAAGAGCAATGAGCTGGTGTTG
>CAYNCS010000018.1:0-33688 GCA_964395875.1 uncultured Caulobacteraceae bacterium
GGCCGGTCGAGCCCATGCAGCCGCCGAGTACGTTCACGCAGATCACGTAATATTTGTCGGTGTCGATGGCCTTGCCGGGGCCGACCACAAGCGGCCACCAGGCCGGGCGGCCGGTCGTCGGATTGGGGCTGGCGACATATTGGTCGCCGGTCAGCGCGTGCGTGACCAGAATGGCGTTGGATCTGTCGGCGTTCAGCGTTCCATAGGCGGCGTACGCGGCGCTCCAATGCTGAAGCGTCACGCCGCAATCCAGCGGCAGCGGGTCCTCCGGGCCGAAATGCGCTATCTCGCTGACGGACTCGATGGCCGCGGGCCTATCGTTTTGTTTCAACTCGCTCACGGGGCGCACCATACCTATCAACGCGAGGATCGGAAGAGGCTGCGTCGCGGAACGTCCAAAAGGAGGTTACGCCGGCCCTATAAACCCGATTTCCCTGAAAAAAATGTCCTCGTACCTTGAATTTAGGGTGCTATTGCAGCGGCGCTGAACTTGGTTTTGCGGATTTCCGCTGGGGGCGTTACCGTAATTCGATGAACGATAATGTGTTAGCCGGTCCGGGCGGCATCGACGCCCTGCGGGCGAAGGTCGACCAAATCGACGACCAGATTCTGAACCTGGTGATCGAACGGGCGGGGCTGTCCGGTGCGATCGCGGCCGCTAAGGCCCAAGGCGGCGGTGAACCCCCGAAGCTCGCCATGCGTCCGGGCCGTGAGGTCCAGATTCTGCGCCGGCTGATTAGCGCCGGCAAAGGCAAGGCCGATCCCGTGCTCATCGCCGAAGTCTGGCGCAATCTGATGACTTCGAACCTGCGCGCCCAAACGCCTTTCGACGTCTGGGTGTCGCCCGGCGTCGACCCGGTGGTGGTGTGGGATCTGGCCCGCCGCCATTTCAGCGCCGGAGCGCCGTTGCAGCGTACGACCGATGCGCGTTCCGCGTTGACGCGGGTGATTGAGAATCCGAATTCCGTGGCCGTCTTGCCGTTTCCCGGCAATGTCGGCTCGGGCGGATGGTGGCCGATATTGGTGGAAAGCAAATCTGCGGAGCTGCGGATCGTTGCGGCGCTCCCCTGCTATGCTGACGGCAATAAGGTCCCGGACGCCGCCGTCGTCGCCCGCGTCCCGCTGGAAGCGGCGGGCGAGGATGAAACCCTGATCATCACCCTGGACGAAAAGGGCCGCGCTGCCCGGGTGCTCGCCGATACGGGCTTGAAGTTTGAGGAAATCGAGCGCGCCCGCTCGCAAGCCCTTTATCGCGTTTTCGATTTCGTCGCCGAGAATGATCCGCGCATCGTATTCGCGCGCGGAAGACTTGACGGCCTGCGAGTCGTCGGCGCTTTCTCCCGCGTCGTCTGATCGCGACATATCAAAGGAACTGACCATGGCGCCGAAGCCGCGCGCGGGCATACTCGACATTCCCATCTACAAAGGCGGCGACGCAAAGGCGACCGGCGGCGCCCGTGTGTTCAAATTGTCCTCCAACGAGAATCCGCTGGGCGCCTCGCCTTTGGCGCGCGCGGCTTATCTGGACGGGGTGGAGACGCTGCCGACCTATCCGGATGGACATTGGACGAAGCTGCGCCAGGCGATCGCGGCGCGTTATGGCCTCGATCCGGAGCGCATTCTCTGCGGCTGCGGCTCCGACGAATTTCTTTTCACGTTCGCGCGCGCCTATCTCAATCCGGGCGATGAAGCGATCTACACGCGCTACGGCTTTTCGATCTATCCGATCGCAACCCTGCAGGCCGGCGGCGTGCCGGTGATCGCCGAGGAAACCGATCTGCGCGCGGACGTCGACGCCATATTGGCGAAGGTGACGCCGAAAACCCGCATCGTGTTCCTCGCCAATCCGAACAATCCGACCGGCACCTATCTTTCCAGCGCCGAATTGCGGCGCCTGCATGCCGGGCTGCCGTCCGACGTCCTGCTGGTGCTGGATGCGGCGTATGCGGAATTTGTGAAACGCAACGATTATTCGGCCGGCATCGAACTGGTGGCGGAAAACGAAAACGTCGTGATGACGCGCACGTTCTCCAAAATCTATGGCCTCGCCGCGATCCGCATCGGCTGGTGCTACGCGCCGCAAAGCGTGGTCGAGACCTTCCACCGCATGCGGCCGCCGTTCAATCTGTCGTATCCGGCCATCATGGCGGGCGCGGCCGCCATGGCCGACGAGCAATTTTTGATCGACAGCGTCGAATTCAACGCGCGCGAACTCGACCGCCTGAGCCGCGAACTGGGCAAGCTGGGCATCGTCGCGGCTGACAGCGTGGCGAATTTCATTCTGTTGCGTTTCCCAAATACGCCCGGCAAAACCGCGCAGGACGCCGACGCGTTCCTGCGCGCGCGCGGACTCGTGGCGCGGGCCATGGGCTCGTATCATCTGCCGGATTGCCTGCGTCTGTCTGTGGGGCCTGAAGAAGCGAACAGCCTCGTCATCGCGGCGCTGACGGAGTTCATGGGCGCATGAGCGCGGTGTTTGATCGCATTTCGATAATCGGCATCGGCCTGATCGGCGCGTCGATCGCTCTCGCGGCGCGTGAAACCGGCGCTGCGAAGGAGGTTGTGCTGTTCGACGCCTCTCCGAACGTGCGCAAGCGCGCTGCGGAGATCGGGCTCGGGACGGTCGTGGACGATGCGCTGGCCGCCGCCAATGCGGATGCGGTGTTTCTCTGCGTACCCGTTGGTCAGATGGGTCCTGCGGCTGCGGCGCTCGCGCCGGGATTGAAACCCGGCGCCATTCTGACGGACACCGGCTCGGTCAAGACCGTGGTGCGTGACGCCTTGATCGCCGCCGCGCCCGCCCATGTGCATGTCATCCCCGGCCACCCGATCGCGGGCACGGAGCATTCCGGTCCGGACGCCGGCTTCGCCGCTTTGTTCCAGGGGCGCTGGCAATTGCTGACGCCGCTCGCCGGCAAGGGCGCGGATTATGACGCGGCGGTGGAACGGCTCGCGGAATTCTGGCGCCGGCTTGGCGCGCGCGTCGATCAGATGGACGCGGAGCGGCATGATCTCGTGCTCGCGATCACCAGCCATTTGCCGCATTTGATCGCCTACAACATCGTGGGCACGGCCTCGGATCTTGAAAAGGTCACTGAGTCGGAAGTGGTGAAATATTCCGCATCCGGTTTCCGCGATTTCACGCGCATCGCCGCCAGCGACCCGACCATGTGGCGCGACATTTTCCTCGCGAATAAAGACGCCGTGCTCGAAATGCTGGGCCGCTTCACGGAGGATCTGGCGGTGCTGCAGCGGGCGATCCGCTGGGGCGACGGCGATGCGCTGTTCGACTTCTTCACGCGGGCGCGCGCCGTGCGCCGTCACGTGATCGAAGCGGGTCAGGATACGGCGCTGCCGGATTTCGGCCGCCGCGCGCCCTAACGCGCGCCGCTTCAGCCGCCCGCGATGGGGGAGCCCGATGCGTCCGGCACGTCGGGCGCGTAGAGCGGCTTCAGGTCTTTCACGCGCACGCCCCAGAAGATCGCTTCGCCGTCGAGGGCTTCGAGCGGAATGTCTTCCGGACCGTTGGCGGTTTTCGCCGCGCCGCCTTCATTGGGCCAGCCTTTTTCGCGCAATGCGTCCGCAAGCGCCTTCGCGTCCGGTGCGCGCAGCGCAATAGTTCCTGAAGGACGGCGCAGGCGATCCAGCTTCAATGTTCCAGCGCCTTTGAGATTCGCAGCGCCCCACAGCGCCTTCGCTTCTTCAATTTTCGCGGCGCCATTTTGCGCCGACCACAAATCGACCGTGCTGGGCGTGAAGCCCATCGCGAAGATCTGCGCCTGATTGATCGTGCCCTTGGCGGAGATGGATTTGAACTCCTGGCCGAAGGCGTCCAATGCGGTTTTCAGTTTCGGCAGGCGTCCATCGACGCCTTCGGTGTGAAACCGCAACTTTGTCTGCGTTTTGTCCGTGGGCGTGATTTGAAGCGCATAGGCTTTGAGCGCGCCGGAATCGCCGTCTTCTGATTTCCACGAAGCGTTCTTTGCGATCGCGGACAGGCGCACCAGCCCCTTCTTGTTCCAGTGCACGCTCATCGCCGCACTGTCGGCGGTGAGAGTCCAAACGCGGCCGTCGGCGAACTTGAACGTCTGAGCGCCCAGGGCCTCCACGATCACGTGTTTGAGGTCATAGGGCAAAGCGTTGATGCGCAGGCCTGCCGCCTTCCAGGATTTGCCGTTGGTTTCCGTGCGCTGCAGATTTTCGATCTCCAGGGCGAAGCGGAACGGCAGGCCGATCACGCGCGCCTTGTCGTAATGCACGTCATTGCCGCGCGCCTTTTCCGCGGCGACCCAGGCGTCCAGATCGTGCAAGGCGACATCGCGGGCCTTGAACCACATCGACAGGTACGCGACCACCAGGAGCCCAAAAACGACAAAGGGTAGAACCAGCCACCGCCGTTGCGGGCGCACGCCTGCAGACGCCTGCGCCGTGGTTTCGGTGATCTGTTCGCTCATTGAGCCGTTTCCTTTGGCGCGTCTTTCGGTTCCGGTGCGATGCCGGCGAGGCGGTTCGACGCCTCCTCGATTTTTGCGCTCATTTCGCGCATGAAGGCAGCGCGCTGCATGCCCGGCGGCAGCGGCGGCAGAATTTCAAACACGGCTGTGCCCGGCTTGCCCGGCAGACCGCGCGCTGGCCAGACATGGCCGGTATGCAGCGCCAGCAAGGCGCATGGCGCACCGAGATCCTTGTAAATCCCCGCCACGCCGACCTTGTAGTCCGGCTTCGCGCCGATTTCCTGACGCGTGCCTTCAGGGAAAATCAGAATGGCGCGCTGCTGCGCGACGGCGTTGCGCGCCGCCGCCATCATCTTCGACAGCGCCGCGGCGCCGCCTGCGCGGTCAATGGGGATGTGCTGCATGCGTCCTACGACCCAGCCGTAAAAGGGAAGCTTCAGCAATTCTTGTTTTAGCACGAACGCCGGGTCTTTCACGAAGGTCCAGGGCGCGATCGTGTCCAGCATGGATTGATGCTTTGAGGCGAGCAGGCAGCCGCCCTCGGGCATGTTTTCTACGCCGCGCACCTCGACCTTGACGCCGCAAATCATGCGCAGGCCGAACAGGACGGTGCGCGCCCAGGCCCGCACGCCGACGATGACGGGCTCACGCCCGATGAGGCTCAAAACCAACAGCCCCGCGCCAAAAATGACGATGGCGCCATAGAGCCACACGCCAAAAATAAAGGATCTGACAGCGCTCATTTGTCGAAATCGTTGAAGGGATTTAGCCAGTCGCCCAAGGCGCGGATATTGGCGGCCACGACTTTGACGTACTCAATGCCCAGGCGACGCAGGACGCGCTTGTTGCGCCACCATTCGCCGCCGCCGTTCAGTGTGCGGACGGAGTGCGGGATGAACTCGACTCTCGGCATCATCATGCGCAGCTCGGTGAGGCTGCGCGCCATGTGAAAATCCGCCGTCACGACAATGATGCTCTGGAAACTATTGGCGCGCACCCATTTCGCCGTTTCCTTCGCGTTGCCGATCGTGTCGGTGGCTTCGCGGCCGATTTCGACGCAGCATTGCAGGAGGCTCATCGGAATTTGTTGCGCCAGGGCGACCTCCCGGTCGGTGGCTTGCGGATTGACGCCGGAGATCAGCATGCGTCCGGCGCGCTGCTCTTGAAGGAGCTTGAAGCCCTCGGCGATGCGGCCGCCGCCGTCACCGGTCAGCACAACGATTCCATCGGCGGCTTCGCCGCTGTCCCGGGGCTTACCCTTCGCCGCGGAATCGGCGAACACGAAAAAGCCGATGGCGATCGCCGCAACGGCCGCCAGCAGAGCGTGCGCAATGAAATCCGCGATCTTTCGAATCAGTGTCGGCATCATGATGAATGTTAGTCGAGCTTCTTTAAGGCTGCCATCACGGACAACCGTGCGGTCGCCATGCCGATCAGCCCCGCCGCCAGCGGGGTCAAAGCCAATATGCCGAAATCGGCGGGACGCAGTGGAATTTCCCCCACCAGAAGAAGAGCCCCACCTGACTTCTTGAGCCACAAGATGAGTCCCAAGGCGCCGGCGATGGCCAAAAGCGCGCCCGTCACGCCTGCGCGCACGCCGAGCCCCAGAAAACGATGTTCGAACAGGCGGGAGATGTAACGGTCCTGCGCGCCGACAAGGTGAAGGGCTTCGACGATGTCACGCCGCGCTTCAAGGCCCGCGCGGGCCGCGAAGCTGACGGTCGCGGCGGCCGCGGCGGCCAGGAGCGCCAGCACCGCCAGTGCGCCGATGCGCAGTGCGCCAGCGGCGCTGGAGACGCTGCCGGCCCATTTCTTGTGGTCATCGACCAGCGGATCGAGCCCGGCCGCGCGCAGGGTTCGCTCCAGCTTTTGCGGCGTCGGCGCACGGGCGGGATCGACCTGAAGCTCGATCAGCGACGGCAAAGGCAGATCATCGGGCAATGGGCCCTTGCCGAACCACGGCTCCAGCAATTCTCCGGCGCGTTTCTTGTCGACGCCCTTGGCTTTGATGACGCCTGGCACGCGGCGTAGCGCGTCCTCGGCGTTTTGCAGCGCGGAAGCCTTTTCCAAAGCGTCGTCGGAAGTCTTCAGCTGCACCGTCATCGATCCCGACAGCGAGGCGGTCCAGCGGTCGGCCGCGCGATAGGCCGCGCGCGCGCCGAGCGCCGACAGGCAGGCCAGCGCGCAGATGATCGCCATCACCATGAACAGGGCGCCTTCGCGCGCTTCGCCGCGGGGCAGTATCGGCGCATGGCGGCGTGGGCCGAGTTTGGAGACGTCCTGATTCATGGCGCCTCCGCTTGGGCGGCGGCGCCGAAGGTCAAACGGCCTTGCTCCAGGCGCATGACCGGGGCGCCGATCTCCCGCACCAATTCCAAATCGTGAGTCGCGATTACGACGGTCGAGCCGAGTTTGTTTAGTTGTACGAAGAGGCGCATTAGCCGCGCCGCCATTTCGTGATCGACATTGCCGGTGGGCTCGTCCGCCAGGATGATTTCGGGCTTGCCCACCACCGCCCGGGCGATGGCGGCGCGCTGGCGTTCGCCGCCGGACAGGGTTTCGGGATTGGCGTCCATTTTGTCCTTGAGGCCGACCCAGGTCAGTAATTCCTCGACGTCCTCGCGATAGGATTTCAGCGGCGCATTTTCGATGCGCAGCGGCAGCGCCACATTGTCGAACACCGATAAGTGGCTCAGCAGATGAAAGTCCTGGAACACGACGCCGATGCGTTGGCGCAGCGCCGCCAGCGTGCGGCGGCTGGCGCGCGCGGCGTCGATGCCGAACACCGTGACCAGGCCCCGCGTCGGCTTTTGCGCCAGATAGATCAGCCGCAGCAAAGTGGATTTTCCCGCGCCGGACGGGCCCGTGAGAAAATGAAACGAGCCCGGGTCCAGCGATAATTTCACGTCCGCCAGCGCTTCCAGTCCGCGCCCGTACCGCACGCCGACATTGTTGAGCCGGACGACCGGCTCTTCGGCTGTGGATATGTCGACGGCACGCTCCATTCTTTACTCAGAACCCGGAATCAGCGCAGGAGCAAGGCGTTGAGACTGCGGATGAATTCGGCGCGGCGGCGTGAAATGGCCAGTGCGTCGCCGTTGAAATTGTGCAGAAACAAACTCTTGAGCAGGCAATGCGGCTGACATGGTCGTATTCCTTGCTCCGGCTTTGATTCGACCGGCGATTCGGCGGCTCGTCGTTTAAATCAGAGTCGCACGAAACGTGAAACGCCGGTGCGCGAATCCGCAGGGACCTTATGATTCTTTCGTGTCCGTCATGTCCCGCCCGCTACACTATGGAAGACGGCGCGCTGGGCGGCGGCCGCAAGGTGCGTTGCGCCGCGTGCGGGCATTCCTGGTTTGCGGGTCCGGACGGCCAGCCGGCGACGCCGCCTGCGGCGGCTGCGCCGCAACCGCAAGGGCCGACGCGCGCTGACGTGGAGCGTGCGCGCCGCGCCGATGTGCGGCCTCACGATCAGATGCGCGCGCGCATACAGGCCAGCAAAGAGAAGGCCGTGAAGGCAGCCGCCGTGCGCGGGTATATCGGCGCCGGAATCCTGATTGCGGGCGCTTTGGGCGGCGCGATCTATTATCGTCAGCCCATCGTCGAAGCCTGGCCGAAGGCGGGCAGCGCTTATGCGATGGTGGGGATGAAGGTGAACGCCTACGGCCTCGACTATTTCAATGTAAAGGCCTCGCGCGCTTTTCAGGGCGAAACGCCGGTGCTGAAGGTCAAGGGCGAGGTGCGCAACACGTCCAAACGCGCCCGCGCCGCGCCGGATGTGCGCATCGCCATTCGCGACAAGGCGGGCAAAGAATTGGCGGCCTGGAAGACGCCCGTCGACGCCTTGATTATCGGGCCGGGTGAAGCGGCGCCGTTTGCATCCTATCTCGCAAATCCGCCGTCCGCCGGATATGACGTGGCCATCAGCTTCGTCCTGGAGACAGGGGCTCCAAAGCAAGGCGGGAAAGCCCACGGCGCCGAGGCGACTGCTGAGGCGCATCCCGAACCCCAGCCGGAAGGGACGCCAGCGGCCTTGGGCCTCGATGGCGCGCCGCAGCCCGAAACTTCCCCCGCCGAGGCGCCGGCTGCGGATCCGCATGCGCATGGAGACGGTCATGGCTGAAGTGAAGCCGTTCCGGGAATTGTACAGCGCCGAGGCGATCGAGGCGAAGATCGACGCGCTCGCCGAAGCGCTGTTTCCGATTGCGCGGGAAAACGCCGTCATCGTGCCGCTCCTTTGCGGCGCGGCGATTTTCGGCTCTGATATGATGCGCGCGCTTGGCCGGCGCGGGGCCTATCCGACGCTCGATTTCCTCTGGCTCGAAAGTTATCACGGCGGCCGCGCGTCTTCCGGCCGCGTCATGGTGCGCGCCGACATTTCCCGCCCTGTGGACGGCAAGCACATCATCCTGCTCGACGAAGTGTATGACAGCGGCCGCACGCTGGATTTCGCGGCGGAGATGATGCGCGCCAAAGGCTGCGCTTCGGTGACGACCTGCGTGATGGTGTTGAAGCCGCCGCCGCCGGGTGCGCCTGTCGATCGCGGCATGCCGGACCATTTTGGCTTCGACGCGCCGGGCGATTTCCTGATCGGCTATGGCATGGACGACGGCGGCCTGTACCGCGGTCTGCCCTATATCGGCGTCGTCGACGTTTAAGCCTGGGCGCCGTCAACCTCAGAACCGCTCCAACAAGCGCTCCAGATAGGATTTCTCCACCGGATCGGAATCGACGCGCGCGGCGCGGCGTTTGATCTCGTCGAGAATTTCCTGCGAGCGCTGGCGCTCGGCGAAATCTGGCACGTTGGTGCCGCGTCCGCTGCCCACCCCTGCGCCGGGCTGACGGCCCAGCGGATCCTCGGACTGTCCGGTTTTCCCTCTCGCGCTTTGGCCTTTCAGGGAGGAGGACAGCGCCGCCGCGCCTTCGCGCATTTTGTTCAGCGCCTGCGCCTGCAGGCCCATCGCCTTGCCGTAATCGCCTTTCGCTAGAGCCTGCTGCGCATCGCGCATCGCCTTGCCGGCTTGGTCCAGCGACTGGCTGCCGGGTTTGTCGCCTGCTTTGCCCGCGGCCTGGGCCAGCTTGCCGGCGATGTCGCCTTGTTCCTTCGCCATGGCGTCGCCGCCCGCGCCGCCGCCGTCCTGCGCTTTTTGAAAAGTCTGATCGGAGAGTTGCTTTTGCTGATCGATCGCCTGACCGAGCTGCTGCAGCGCTTCCTGACTTTTTTGTTCTGCGCCTTCGCCCGTTTGCTGCTGTTGTTGCTCTGAGCCGGGCTCGCCGTTTTCCCCAGCTTGTTCCTGCTGGCCGGGATCGCCGTTCTGCGCGGTCATTTCGTCGGTTTTCTTGCCGAGCTTGTCGAGGGCCTTTTGCGCTTCGCCTTTATCGTTGCGTTTGGCGGCGCTCTTAATTTCTTCGAGCAATTGTTCGATTTCTTTCTTCGCTTCCAGCTGCTCCGCAGCCCGTTCTTCCGGGCTTTTGGGCGGCTCGCGCGACGCCGTCATGCCCATTGAGGCCTGCAGAGCGCCTTCGATCGCCTGCCGCAGGTCCTGCGCCAGTTTGTCTATCTTCTCGCCATCCGCGCCGTCTTCGACGGCCTTCGCCAGCGCGTCTTTTGCGGCTTCGAGCTTTTGCAGCGCCTCCAGGCGTTCACCGTATTCTACCTTCATCGCGACCGCCCAAAGCGTGCCGCCGGCTTCATGCGCTTCGGGCGTGGTCTTTGCGGTGTTGATCTGCGACAGGGCGTATTTCAGTCCAAGGAACACTGAAACGTCCTGGAAAAACTCCACCGGCTCCAGCGTGATCGCCTCCACCAATTTGGCGGAGCGCTTCACGCCGTCCGGCGCGCGGTTGATGCGCACCAGATGGTCCTGGAAAAGGCCGAGCGACCCGGATTCATAGGGCCGGCGCTCGCGCAGCAGCGACCGGCGCGCTTCGATGATCGCCAGCGCAAGCGGATTGGCGAAGCGCTGTTCGGGAAGGATCAATGTGAACGGCGCGCTTTCGCCGCGCTGGCCCAGACCGTCGCCAGCGATGATGCGGGCCTGCACCTTTAGGCCTGCGAATTGATGCGGCAGCAGGTCGAGGCGTTCCGTCGTCTGCAAACTGCGCGCGCCTTTGGCGGGCAGCGCGATGGCGATCTCGTCGCGATTGGAGCTTTCCGGTCCGGGCGTGGGATCGGTGAGGCGAACCGCCAGCCAGACCTTCTCGATTCCGAAATCGTCGTCGGCGCGCCAGGTGAACGTAACGCGGCCTTGTTTGTCGACGCGCGGGTTCGCGACGAAAACCGCCTTTGGCGCGGCGTCGTCGATCACGCGCACTTTCCAGTGCGCGCGCTCGCCGAAGCGGTGCACCTCCAGGCGCGTATCGGCGGTGACTTTGACCTTGGCTTCGTAGCCGCCGCCCGCCGCGGCGAATCTGACGCGCTTCACGCCGTCGCGCGACCGCGCGATCAATAACGGCGCGCCCTTCGCGCCGAAAATGCGCACGGACACCATGGAGCCTTCCGGCGCGGCGGGCGCCGCGCCGCCGGTGGAGGCGCGGCCGGCGAGATAGATCGCGCTTTGGCCCGTATAAGCAGGCGGCGTCGCCCAGACGTCGAAGGTCAATCGTCCGTCGCCGAACAATGCGCCCCAGGGCGGCGCATAGGCTTCGGCGAGACGGGCGGGCGCGTCGCGCCCGGCGTATACGCCGGCGCCGATGAAAATCGCCAGGATCAGCCAGCGCACATTCCAGGGATCGAGGCCGCGCCAGAACGAGCTGCGTTTGCCGGTTTTGATCTTGTCCGCGCGATCGGCAAGCCGCTGCTGGTGCTCGCGCCAGACGGCGTGCGCCAGCACGTCGCCGCCCGCGGGCCGGTCGTCGAGACCGTCGATGATCGCGGCGTCGCTGGAGCTTTGGGCGAGGCGGCGGTCGACCTCGGATTGCGTCGGATTGCGGTACGCTTTGGCCGTGAACCAGATGCCTGCGCCGGCCAGCGCAAATCCGGCAAGGCCCGACAAAGCGTGCACCAGCGGATGTGCGCCGCGCCAGACGCCCAGCAGGCCCGCCACGCCGATCACGGTGAGAATAAGCGCGATGATGCGCAGCGCCGGCGCGGCGCGCTCGAACGCCATCGCCCGCGCGATCTGGGCGCGGGCGCGATCAAGGCGTGAAAGGGCGTCGAGCGGGGTCATGGACTACAAAGTTACTAGCACTGAGGGACTTATCGTTCCGCCGGGTTCATGCCGCCAGCGCAAAGTTCAGCCGCTCTCGCCAATGAGGGGAAGGCTTCATTCCGCACCGGCGCTTTCCGTTTCAAAGGCGGCGTCCACGGGAGCCGCGCGGCCAGGCTGCTGCTTCGAGGGCGGCGCGGTGGCGTCCAGACTCGCGGGAAACAGAGTGGCTTCGTCCTTCAAGGGCAAGGCGAAGCGCCAGCCGGAGGTGTGCGAATTGATGGCGAGCGCCTCTTCAACGGAACCGCCGCCGCCGGCCGAAATGGTCGACCAGATCGCGTCGGCGCGCTTGTCGAACTGCATCGTGATCACAAGTCCATCAAACGTGGTGATCCGGCGTTCGCCCAGATTGCCGGGCGGTGCGTCGGCGGGGGCTTCCTGTACATCCTTCGGCTGGAAGGGCGTGACGGCCAGCGCCAGAGCGTCGAACGGCAACGGCGCCTGCCGCGAGGTCGGCGCAAACGGCGCGCCAGGTTTGTTGCGCGCTAACGTCACGGCGCCGCTGGCGCCATAGACCAGCTCCACGCTTTTCACGCGCTCAGGCGGGACCGACAGAATGCGAAAATCGGCGAACGCCGCCGGATTGTCCAAAGGCGGCAGAATGCGTTTAGCGAGATAGGCGACGTCTTCGCCGGGCAGGCGCACGGCCAATTCTTCTCCATAAGGCGCGGCGATCAGCGCCGCGCGCTCAAGCCCTTGTGCGTCCATCGCTTGAATGAGGGCGCCAGTTCCGCCCTGGCGCGGATCGGAAAGATGCAGCGCGGCGAATTTTTTCGGATCGCTGGTGAGTTTGCGTTCAAGACGGATATTGGCGAGGCCCGCGGCCAAATCCTGAATTTGCTGCGTCGACGCCGGAAAGCCGCCGCGCTCCAGGATCACCCAATGCGCGCCGCTCTGAGATAGCCGATATGCGCCCTCGGGCGTTGTGATGCGGTACTCAGTGACGTCGGCGGCGCGCATGGCGAAGCCGGGCAATGCTGCGCGGGACGGGTTGGCGCTCTCGCCGGCGTTCAGGTTGCGAAATGCGAAGACGCCCGCCGCCGCGGCGACGCCGAGCATGCCGATGGCCCACAGGAGACGCTGGCGGCGGTCCGCGATCATGAATCGCGAGCCTTCTTTGGAAGACGCCGCCGCCGCAAGCCGACGGCGATCCCAAGCAGCGCCAAAAGCGCCGGCGCTGCGAGCGTGTTCAACGCCAGGAGCCGCGTGCGCAATTTTTCGATGTCCAGCGCATAGGCGCGATGGATGTCGCGCAGGCGCGTGCGGATGTCGAAGGCCCGGGCCTGGAAGCGTTCGATCTCGCCCACGGACGTCGCTTGCACGCCTTCGCCGCGGTGCGTGGTCTGGCTGCGCAGCACGCGGAGGCGCGCTTCCGTCGCTTCGAGATCCTTGGACAGGCGCGCCTCCTCGACGGCTAGCTTTTCCGAGGTTTCTGCACGCATGTCGTCGAGACGGGTCATCGGACGCGGCGGCGCCACACGCGCGCGCAGCGACATCAGGGAATCCGCGCCGCTCAGCGATTCAACGGAATTGACGATCAGGGCCGCATTGTCGGCGACGCTGCGTTTGGATTGTGGATCGACGTAAAAGCCGTCCTCCAGCAAGTCGGCGTCGGCGATAACGATCAATTGCGTCTGGCCTTTGGCCTTCAGCAGCCGGTTTGGATCGTCCGTGGGCGGCGGGTTGGCGGCGAACGCGCTGGCTGGTTCGCCGCGAAACCGCGCGGCGATCGTGAAGCGCTTATTGGCGCTGCGATAATTCTGCAGGATCGCGGCCGGAGTGGGATCGCGCAAAGCGGCGTTGACGTTCACCTGCGCGGCGTTGGCGCTGGACTGCAGGATGGGCGTCAATTTGAAAGGCGCGCCGGGTTTCAGGGAAAGCGCGCCCGGGAGCGCCAGATGCACCCCGCGCGGCAGCGACGCCGTAACGGGGTCCGCTTTGGACAGATCGTTTCCGGTCAGGCGCAGGAACAGGGGCTGCGGCGCGACGCTGGAGCGGCCGTCGGCATTGGTGACTTCAATCGGGAGCGCCCGGTCTTTATCCGCCACCGCCGCGTCGGAAACCTCGATGCCCCAGGGATCGAACAAGGCGCGCAGGTTGGAATTGAGCGGCGCAGCATATTGGGCGGCGCCCGAGGCGGACGATGCGATCCATGCCGCTGGATCGACCAGGAACACCGCGCGTCCATGCGCCATGACGAATTGGTCGATCGCGTATAATTGCTGCGGCGTGAGCGGCCAGGGATGGGCGACGAGCAGAATGTCCGCATCCGCGGGGAGCGTGGTGAAGTCAGGCCCCATGGCTTCGACGTCAAAATTGCTCACCAGTTCGTCATAGACGGCGAACGGACGCGATGCGCCTTGCGCGAAGGCCGCGGGTCCGCCGGCGCCGAAGCGCAAAGGCAGCGAGGTCACCAGCGCCACCTTGGTGCGTTTGGGCTGATCGATCGCGGCGACCAGGCGCGTCAGGTCGTATTCCAGGAACGCGTCGCGCTTCGGGTCGAGAAACGGCACAGAGATGGTGCGCCCCAGCGCGCTTTTCCCTGCGACGCCGAGATAAACCTGCTCGCCTGCCGGGGTGGTCGCAGGTTCGAGGCCGGCGGCGATTGCAGAATCCTCCTCCTTGGAAAAGGGCTGCGGATCGACTTCGCGAATGCTGATCTTGCCGCGTGAAGCGGCGGCCATGCCCGCCAGCATTTCGCGCGCCCGCGCCGCGTGCGCCCGCAATTCGGGCGCTTTCGAGCCGCTTGCGCGCGAATAGTAGAGAGTCAGCGTCGTGGGTTCCGATACGTTGCGCAGCGTTTTAACCGCGCCGTCGCTCAGCGAATAAAGACGGCCTTCCGTCAGATCGATGCGCAGCATGCGCGCGAACGGCGCCGTGACCGCGACGATCACGCAGAACAAAACTAGCAGGGTCAACGAGACGATGGCGGCGAAGGTCTTGCGGCCCATGTCAGCCTCCCCGCCGCGCCGAAGCGAACAAGCTGGCGATGCTGAGCGCGATCGCCGCAAAGAGCAGGAAATAGAGTCCCGCGCCGAGATCCAGAACGCCGCGCCAACCCGGCTCCAGGCGCGCGGCGAAACCGAACGGCGCGACCAGATCCGCCGCCGCCGCGCCAAGCGTGCGGGCCGCCGCGTCCGTAATCGCGGGCGATCCCGCCGCCGTGAAGCCCAGCCCGATCAGAACGGCGGCGACGAACGCCGCCGCCTGATGCCCTGTGACGGCGGAACATGCCTGGCCCAAAGCGAGATAGGCGCCGGCGGCGAGAAACGACATAAGGTAGGACGCGGCGATGGCCGCGTTATCGGGCGCGCCGAGATAATTCACGGTGAACCAGATCGGCGTCGTCAGGATCAGCGCGAAGAGGATCGCTGTCCACGCCGCGCAATGTTTGGCCAGTGCGACGACAGGCACGCTGACAGGCAAGGTCAGCAGCGTTTCAATCGTGCCCTGCCGCACTTCCTCGGCCCAGCTTTTCATGGTGAGCGCGGGCGCAAGGATCACGAACAGCCACGGGTGCAGCGCGAAGAACGCGGTGAGGTCGGCCGATGAGGATTCAAAAAATCCGCCGCCCTGAAATGTCAGGCCGCCGGCCAGTGCGACAAAGGCCGCCACGAAAATGTACGCAGGCGGCGTTTGCACGAAGCCCCCGATTTCACGCCGGTAGATCGCCCAGAAAGCACTCATGGATCAGGCCGCGTCGTCATGGCGCGTCACCGCGCGAAAGAAATCCGCCAGCTTCTTGGAGGGCGTGCGCGCCGCCAGGTCGCCGGGTTCGCCGTCGGCGACCATTTGTCCGCCGTCAATGACGATCGCGCGCCGGCACATGGTCTCGACGTCCTCCAGATTGTGCGTGGAGATGAGAATGGCTTTGTCCTGCGCCAATTCGCGGATCAGCGCCCGAATGGAGACGTTCTGATTTGGGTCGAGGCCGTCCGTGGGTTCGTCGAGCAACAAAACCGGCGGATCATGCAGGATTGCAGCCGCCAGAGCCGTGCGGCGTTTATAACCTTTGGACAGCGTGTCGATCGGCTGATTGATGGTTGCGCCGAGGCCAGCGCGATTGGCGGCGCGCATCAAGGCGGCGCGGCCCGCAGAGCCCCGCAAGCCGCGCGCCTGCGCCATAAAGCTGAGGTAGGACCGGGGCGTCATCTCGCCATAGAGCGGCGCGCCTTCGGGAAGGTAGCCGATTGAGGCCTGCGCCTTCACGCGCTGGCGGTGCATGTCGTAATGCAGCGCCCGCACGAAACCTTCGTCGGGCTCAAGGAAGCCCGCGAGCATGCGCAGAGTTGTCGTTTTTCCCGCGCCGTTCGGGCCCAGCAGCGCGACGGTCTCACCGGCCTCGATCGAGAAACTGACGCCGCGCACTGCTCTGCGTGCGCCGAAGGATTTCGTCAGGCCGTTTGCTTGCAACAGCATGCTCGCTTCGTCGCTCCCATCGCTGCGCCGGAGACGCCTGGATTCCGCTTTGCGGCTCAAGACGTTTGACGCTCGATTATGACGTTTGTGATCCCGCTTGGCGCGGCTGTTTTTTGCTCTGCGTTTCGTTGGTTGTTATGCCGTTTGGATACGGGCTTTCTGATGGCGCTTAAACCTTCAAAACTCGACGCTTCGGGCAAAAAAAACGCCCTGGCCGGGACCTGGGCGTTTAATTTGGGGAAATCGGGGCGCCGGCCGGAACTGAGTATGACCCGGGGGGCTGGGGGGGCTGAATGATTCCGAGACCGCTCATCCCCGGCCGACGGGTGAAGATGTAGACTCCGCTTCCGGCCCTCCTCTGTCCGCGATGCGGAATTTACGCCCCATATGTGGCTGGTTCGCCCCAATTGCGGTTGGGCGCGTTTTCACCGCGCTTGCCAATCGCGGCCAATCAGGCATTCTTTTCGCATGGACGTCACAGTCGAACAGCAGCGCGCGATCGCGCCGGCCGCCTCATCGGCGAAGGTTTGGTTCGATCGCTTTGAACTCAACCGCATTCTCTTCGTTTATGGGCGCATGGTGGCTGCGGGCGAGTGGCGCGATTACGCGATCGGCGGCGAAAAGGACGTAGCGACCTTCGCAGTTTTTCGGCGTGCGGCGGAACATCCGCTCTACCGGATCGAGAAACGCCCGGCTCTCGCGCGCAAACAGGGCGCATATGCGGTGATCGCCGCCCAGGGGCAAGTGCTCAAACGCGGCCACGATCTGGAGCAGGTGCTGCGGGTGTTCGATCGCCTGCTGATGCGCCTGGTCGACTAGCTTTCTATTCACGACATTTCAGACAAAGAAAAAGCCCCGTCGTTTCCGCCGGGGCTTTTCCATCGTCCATTTTGCGACTGCTTAGTTCCGGTTGCCCAGGAAACGCAGCAGGAACATGAACAGATTGATGAAGTCGAGATACAGCGACAGCGCGCCGAAATTGGTCGCCACCGCTTGTCCGCGCGCATCGCCGCCCAGCGCATAATAGGTGTTCTTCAGGCGCTGCGTGTCGAACGCGATCAGGCCGGCGAAGATCAGCACGCCGATCGCGGAGATCGCCAGATCAAGCGGGCCGGACTTCAGGAACAGGTTCACCAGCGACGCCAGGATCAAGCCGAACAGGCCCATCACCAGGAAGCTGCCCATGCCGCTGAGGTCTTTCTTCGTCGTGTAGCCCCACAAGCTGAGGAAGCCGAACGACGCGGCGGTCACCAGGAAGGTCTTGGCGATCGATACGCCTGTATAGACCAGGAAGATCGAGCCAAGCCCGATGCCCATCAGCGCGACGATCGACCAATAGACCAGGCCGGCGCCAGTCGGAGACGGATTCTTCATTGCGAAGGACGCGACCAACAGAATGATCAGCGGCGAGAACATCACCACGAAGCGCAGCGGCGTGCCGAACACGATCGCCGTCAGCGGCGGATAGGAGCCGACCGCGAAAGCCAGAGCCGCCGAAATCACCAGGCCGAGGCCAAGCTTATTGTAGACGCCGAGCATGAAGCCGCGCAGGCCCGCATCGACCGCCATATCCGCGCGTCCCGAAGGAATTGAGCGGGTCGCAGCTCTTTCAAACTCGTTCATTTCGTTTTTACCCATCAGGCAAGCGCCCTTCCGCGGGCGCGGAGGTAATATCGGTATATTTCCAGGCGTCCGCAAGGGGAGCGGCGCGCCTTTTGGTAAAGGGGGCGTCACTTTACATAAACGTTATCAAAGCATTAATCTTGAGTGGGCGGTGTAGCGGCAAGACCTCGCGGGCGGCGTTTAGAAAAGGATCAGTCTATGACGCTCCGACTTTTCGCCGCCGTGCCAATCCCGGAAGAAATTGGTCAGGATTTGAAGCGCTTACAGCGCGGCGTCCCGGGCGCAGCCTGGCGGCCAATTGAGAATTTCCATATCACTCTGCGCTTCGTCGGCGAAGTGGATGAGCGCAAGGCGGAGGACGTCGACAGCGCGCTGTCGGAAATCTCCGCAGGCGCTTTCGACGTGCAATTGGGCGGGGCCGGCCATTTTGGCGGCGGCGACCCGCATGCCTTGTGGCTTGGCGTGCGGAAGTCCGAAGCGCTGAACAGCCTGGCGGCCAAATGCGAAAAGGCGTGCCGCCGGGCCGGCCTGAAGCCTGAACCGCGTTCGTTCTCGCCGCACGTGACTTTGGCCTATTTGTCGCCGGCGGCCACCCTGGACCGCGTCATGGCGTTCGAAAAAAACCAGGCTTTATTCGAGACGGAGCCCTGGCGCGTGAATTGGTTCGGTCTCTATTCCAGCATCACCCGGCGGGACGCGCCGAGCCTCTACCGGCTCGAGGCGGAATATCCACTGAACTAAAAACCTTTCGCGACGCCTTCGCGGCGCGGATCGGCGCCGCCTTCATAGGCGTCCGCCCCGGCGCGCACGATATGCAGCCCGGAGGCTTCGCCGGTGGAGTCGATGAGATTATAGCCGCGCGCCTTCAGCGCCGTGACGACCTCCGGCGGCAGTTTGGAGACCTCCGCCCGCACCGCGCCCGAACGCGCAACCACATTGGGCAGCGCGGCCGCGTCTTGCGGCGCGAGTTTCCAGTCGATCATGCCGACGATGGTTTTCAGCGTGTAGGCGATGATGGAGGAGCCGCCGGGCGATCCCGTCGCCGCGTAGAACTCGCCGTCGGGCGCGAAGATGATTGTGGGCGACATGGAGGAGCGCGGGCGCTTCGACGGTCCCGGCGCGTTGGCGTAAGGGCGCCCGTCCGGACTCGGCGCGGAATTGAAGTCCGTGAGCTGATTGTTCAGCACGAACCCGTCCACCATCATCTGATTGCCGAAGGCCGCTTCCACCGTGGCGGTGAGGGAAACGACGTCGCCATTGGAATCGACGACGGACAGATGCGTCGTGCCGGGAATTTCGTCGGAGCCATAGCCAGCCCAGCGCCCCAGCAACGACTCCCCGCCTGTGAATGCGGATGGATCGCCCGGCGCCGCGGCTTTCAGTTTCGCGCTGATTTTCAGCATGCGGGCGCGCGCATCGAGATAACGTGAATCCAGCAGCGCCTGCGCCGGCACATCCACCTTGTCCGGATCGGCGACGTAATAATCGCGATCGGCGTAAGCGAGCCGGCTGGAATCGATGAAAAGGCCCCAGGAATCGGCGTCGCTTGCGCCTTTGCCGATAATCGCCTGCCGCTGCATCAAGCCCAGCGCGGACAGAACGCCCAGGCCGCCGCCCGGCGGCGCGGAGGTGCAGACCTTGTAGGTGCGATAGGGTGCGCACAACGCTTCGCGTTCGATTGGTTTGTATTTGCGCAGATCGTCCGCGGAAAGTTTGCCTGGACGCGCCGCATCGTTCTGCACGGCGTCTGCAATGTGTTCAGCGATGGGGCCCCTGAGCAGCGCCGCGCCGCCGTCTTTGGCGATGGCGCGCAGCGTGTTTGCGTAAGCGGGGTTCTTCAGAACGTAGCCAATGGGGCGGGGCTCGCCGTTCGCGTCGTAGAAATAGCTTTTGGCCGGTTCCGTTTCGTCCAGACGCCCGTCTTTCGACATCTGCAGCAGCAGATTCAGGCGCGGTGAAACGGTGAAGCCTTCGCCGGCCAGTCTGATCGCCGGTGCGAACAATTCTGCCCAAGGCAGTCTGCCCTCCTTTTGATGCGCCAGAGCAAGCATGGGGATGAGGCCGGGCGCACCGACGGACAGTCCCGAATGGGCGGCGTCCATAAAGCTCAAAGGCTTGCCGTCGGGGCCGATGAAAAGCTTGTCGCTGGCGGCGGAGGGCGCCGTTTCGCGGCCGTCGAAAAACCGGACCGCCTGCGTCTGGAAATCATAGGTAAGCATCAGCCCGCCGCCGCCGATCCCCGAACTCTGGGGTTCGACAAGACCCAGAACCGCTTCCGCTGCGATGGCGGCGTCCAGCGCCGAGCCGCCTTTTTTCAGCATCTCAAGGCCGGCGTCGGCGGCGCGCGGGTCCGCCGCGGCGATCATCGCATGTCCCTGCAGCCGCCAGACGCGCGGCGCCGCGGGAGGATTGGTGGAGCCAGAGACGCACGCGCCAAGTGCGAGGGCGAGAACGAGAACAGCAGCTCGTTTGATCAATGTTAGTCCTCGCTGCATGCGTTGCGCCGGGACCCTAAACGCGTGCGTCGCGCCGGGCTAGCCCTTGCGGACCGCGCGCTGCGGCGGCATGTCGTGGCGAAATAGAGGAGATCGATGCTGGCGCCGTCCATTCAACGGCTCTTCGGGGCTGACCCGTTCGCGGCGGAAATCGCGGCGTTTCGCGCGGCCGATCGCGTCGCGCCGCCGCCGGAGGGGGCGGTGTTGTTCGCTGGCTCATCCAGCATCCGCATGTGGGAAGATTTGGCGCAGGACATGGCGCCGTTCCGCGTGGTCAATCGTGGTTTTGGCGGTTCGAGCATTCCGGATGTGGTGCGGCATTTTTCGACGATCGCCGCACTCCCGAATCCGCGGGCGATCGTGTTCTATGCGGGCGACAACGATCTGGAATCGGGCCGCCCGGCGCAACGGATCGTCCGGTCGTTCGAGCGCTTCATGCAACTGAAGACTGCGCGGTTTGGCTCTGTTCCCGTTCTCTTCGTTTCGATCAAGCCGGCGCCGGCGCGCGCGCAGTTTCGCGCGGTGCGCGAGGAGGTCAATGCGACCATGCGGCAACGTGCGATGCAGTTGGCGGATTTGCTCTATGTGGACATCGCGAGGCCGATGCTGGAGTCGGGGCAGCTCGACGATCTCTTCCTGGAGGATCGCCTCCATTTGAGTCGCGCCGGGTACGAGGTTTGGCGCGACGCCATTTTTCCGGCGCTTGAAGCGCTGTTAGGGCCTGTCGGGTGAACTTATTGTGCGAGCGCGCGAACGCGCTTATGGGCGGCGGTAAACAACATTTGCCGGGGGGCATCCATGCGTCGATTTTTCGTGTGCGTTGCGGCGGTCGCTGCGCTGGCGGCCTGCGGACCGAAGGTCGAGAAAAAGCCGGACGCGAGTGGTGCGGCGGCGATTTCCGCGGCTGAAACGCAAACCGCAGCGAACGCTGCGACTATTCCCGCCGCCGGCTTTAAGGTCGAGGCGCTGGGCGAAGGCGAGGGCGACGTTCAGGGGTGTCAAACCATGCTCAGCCTGACGGGCGGGAGTGGGGATATCTTCCGCGCCAGCGCCGCCGATAACGATGCGGCCGGTTTCGTGAAAATCGATGGCGCGGTGATCCGAGTGGATCTGATCTCCTCCGAAGGCGACGAAAAAAGTCATATCCGCAAGTTCGAAGGCGCGGACAAGAAGACCAGCGTCATTGAGACCCTGACGACGGGCGCGGCGCACCCTGAAAGCGACAGCGTCGAACAATCCGGGTCGCTTGCGGTCACCCATAACGGCGAGACGCAGACTTTGTCCGTCGAAGGCGGTACGGCCTGCTGAGCGCCTGGATCTTGCAATCGCACGGATTGCAGCCCGGGCGGGTTTCGGCCGCTTTGGCGGTTGGGCTCGAAACTGCTATGGCTCTGGCCTGGACAGGAGCTCCCCTTTGATCAGACCCGGCCCCCGCAACTGCATCACCGACGTACCCGGCGTTCTGGTCGGCTGTGCGGAGGATGCGCGGGCGCGTACGGGCGTCACCGTGATTGTGCCGGAAATGCGGGCCGTGGCGGCGGCGGATGTGCGCGGCGGCGGACCGGGCACGCGGGAGACGGACATCCTGGAGCCCGACACCCTGGTCGATGCCGTTGACGCCATCGTTCTGTCCGGCGGCTCCGTCTATGGATTGGGCGCCGCCGACGGGGTGGTCGCGGCTTTAGGGGCCCTGGGCCGGGGCTTCAAGCCGCCGTCCAACGCCGGTGCGACGCCCTCCCCCATCGTTCCGGCGGCCGTGCTTTATGATCTTTCCAATGACGGGGATAAGGCCTGGGGTCTTGAACCGCCTTACCGCCGGCTGGGCGTCGAAGCGTTCCAGGCCGCGGCGGCGGAAGGAGCGCGGCAGGGCAACGCCGGGGCGGGCTATGGCGCCCGGGCAGGCGCTTTCAAGGGCGGTCAGGGCTCCGCCAGCATCGTGACGGCCGATGGAATCAGCGTCGGGGCTCTGGCCTGCGTCAACGCCTTTGGGTCGCCTCTGATCCCCGGCAGCGCGACTTTTTGGGCCTGGCCATTTGAAATTGATGGGGAGTTTGGCGGCGCGCGCCCCTGGGACGATGGCGGCTTCGCCGGTTTCGATCCGGGCGACTGGGGGCCGGCCAAGGCCAATCCGGGCGCGCTGCAGAACACGACAATCGCTGTGGTTGCAACCGACGCCGATCTGACCCCGGCCGAGGTCAAACGCGTTGCGGTTATGGCCCAGGACGGCTTCGCCCGGGCTCTCCGGCCGATCCATGCCCCCTTCGACGGGGACGTTGTGTTCGCAATTTCCACAGGGGCGAGGGCTGTGAAGGAGCCGCGACCAATGGCCCTGGCGGCGATCGGCGCCCTGGCGGCCGACTGTCTCAGCCGCGCCGTCGCCAAGGGCGTTTATCATGCCGCCAGTCTGGGCGCCGCTGCGGCGTATGCGGACAAGTTCGCGCGTTAGGCGCCCTCCCGATTCAATCCCGAAAACAAAGGGTTGAAACCGTTTATCGCTCGTGTGACGATTTTACTCATGAGCGAATCGACCTCTCTGCGCCGGGCTGGCGGAAAGCCTGCCGAACCCCTTTGGGCCGACCTTCCCGAGAAGGAGCTTTTGAAGCTTCGTCTGAAGGATCTGGATCTTTCCATTTCCGGAACTTGGCTTGACGAGTGCCTCGATATTCTGAATGCGGAATTGAAAGCGCGGAAGATTCAGGCGCGGGTGCATTGCTGGATTTCAGACGAATGGTTCAGCCCTGACAACACGCCGGGCATTTCCATTCCGTTCTATTTAGCGCATCCGCGATTGATGCGATTAGAGAAGAAGATGATGCACAGCGTCGAGGGAGGGACGCGTCGCGAGTGTCTGCAGATCATGCGGCACGAAGCGGGGCATGTGGTGCAGCATGCGTACGGCCTGCATCGCCGGAAGAAATGGCAGACGTTGTTCGGTAATTCGTCGAAGCGTTATCCCACGTCCTATCGTCCGAATCCGGCGAGCAAGGATTACGTGCAGCATTTGCGCCGTTGGTATGCGCAGGCGCATCCTGATGAAGATTTCGCCGAAACGTTCGCAGTCTGGCTCACGCCGCGCATGAACTGGCGCAAGAAATATGCGGGCTGGCCTGCACTGAAAAAACTGGAATATGTCGACGAATTGATGGCGGAGATTGTCGGCGCAAAGCCGCATCTCTCCAAGCGGTTGAAGGTCGACCCCATCTCGAAGCTGACGATGACGCTCGGCGAGCATTACGAAAAGAAGCGCGCGCATTACGCCGTTGGCGCGCCTGCGGCGTTTGACGCGCAACTGGCGCGCGTCTTTAAGGCCAATCCGCGCGGCCACAATGCGCCGAGCGCCGCGAAGTTCATTCGCGGCAATCGTGAGCAAATTCGTCACATGCTCAATGGATCGCACGCCGATTATCTTTTGACGCTCGACGCCGTTCTCGACGATATGATCGAGCGGTGCCGGGCGCTCAAGTTGAAGGCGTCCGGCTCGGCTCCGAAATTACGGACGCAATTGGCGGACCTGGTCACCAATCGCGAAGTGCGTTCGCTTTATGACTCGACGAGGCGGCAACGTTTCGCCGTATAAGAGACATCTATGAAATCTCTCCGTGTGCTGACGCTGGCTCACCCCGATTTGCTGCCGCCTGAAAGCAGGGACGGCTTTTCGGAAAAAGAAGCCTATGTCTGGAAAACTGAATACGACGTCATCTCGACCCTGCGCAAAAGCGGGCATGAGGTGTTTGCGTTCGGCGAACAGGAAGACCTTTCCGGGCTCGTCAAGACGATTGAGGAATACAAGCCCGATATCGTTTTCAATCTGCTGGAAGAGTTCCATTCCAACACGCTGTTCGCGCAGCACGTCGTCAGCCTTATGGAGCTGATGCAGATTCCCTATACGGGCTGCAATCCGCGTGGCGTGATGCTGGCCAAGGGCAAGGATCTCTCGAAAAAGCTGCTGAAGCACCACCGCATTCCCGTGCCGAACTTCGAGGTGTTTGGAATCGGCCAGAAGGTGCGCAGGCCGCGGCATCTGAAATATCCGGTCATCGTGAAAAGCATCAGCGAAGATGCGTCCAAAGGCATATCGCAGGCGTCGGTGGTGGAATCGGACGAGCGGCTCGCGGAACGTGTGAACTTCGTGCACGAACGCATCGGCACCGCCGCGATCGCCGAGCAATATATCGACGGGCGCGAGATTTATGTCGGCATGATCGGCAATGGACGAAAGCGCGTGTTGCCGATCTGGGAGCTGGAATTTAGTCGCCAGACGTCCGGTTGGCCGATCGCCACCGAAAAGGTCAAGCACGACCCGGATTACCAGGAAAAGCGCGGCGTGCTTCAGGGGCCCGCGGAGAATCTCGATCCTAATGTGTCAAAGCGAATTCGCGATCTGGTGCGCCGGATTTCGACGATTCTGGAATTGGATGGATATGCGCGGATCGACTTCCGATTAACGGCGGACGGCATTCCCTATTTCATCGAAGCAAACCCGAATCCGGAAATCGCCAGCGAGGAAGAGTTCGCCCAGGCGGCGCTCCACGACAACATCGAATATCCTGATCTCTTGAACAAGATCATCGAGCTTGGCTTGGAGCGCGCCGGCGTGGATGCGTCGTAGAGCTTAAAGGCCCGCTTCGGGATTCTCGTCCAGGTAGACGACCTTCGCTGCGCCGCCTTGTTCGAAATAGGCGCGCCAGAATTCGCGATGCGTCTGGGTCTGCAGAGCGGCGTCCTGCGGCCGCGGCACATATTCGAGAAGCACTTGCGCGCGGTCGAACCGCGCCTTCACCTTTGGCCATAGCGGGTCGGCTTCCAACGCCGCAAGCGAGGGCTTGCCGCTTTGATAATGCGTGTAGCCGTCCGGTGTGTTCTGCAGAAAATCGGAGACGATGATCAGCCGCCGGCGCGGAACGGCGGCGGTAAAATCGAAACGGCGCGGTATGACCGAGATCGTTTCAAGGATCGGGGACGATTTCGCACCCTTGCCCTTCACCGCGCGGCCGATGCGCCGGTCCAGCGGCGTTTCGATCGCTTCCGCGAAACGGCGTTTGATCTGATCGCCGTTTTCGATCCAGGGATTCACAATCAGGCCGCTGCCGGGCGAGCATTTCGAAAACGCCACTTTGGGCTCGAACGGTTTGTTCGGCGTCAGCAGGAGGATTGTGAGCTTGTCATAGCGCGCCAGCTTCTCACGCTCCGCGGCGGCGATCGCGCGCACGCGCTCCGCCTCCATCGGCGGCAGCGGATCCGACGCGTCAATCAGAATGATCGTATGGCCCTGCAGGCGCGCATCGGTGCGGCACAGGGTTTTCGGATCGAGCGGCGGTGGCCGGTGCGCAGCGTAAGCGTAGATCATGCCGCCCAGAATTCCGAAGGCGATGACAAGCCCCGCAATCGCGCCGGCCCGGCGCAAAGCGCGTTTGCGCCGTCTGCGAGACCGGGCGCTCATGCTCGTTGCTGAAGCGTCAAATCGAGCATGGCGCCCTCCGCTTTCGCGTTACTGAACCGGAACCTGCCAGCTGCTCGACGTCGAGCCCACATCCCCGGCGATTTTGTCGATCACAAACTTCAGATGGACAGGCGTCACTTCACGATTGTCGATGGGCATGCCGATCGTAAGATTGCCCGCGCCGGTGATCCAGAAAGACGTGGGCTGGATGGAGAAATTCTTTTTCAGGAGTTCCAGCGCCCGCGCGCCGTCGACGCCAGACGCCGAACCGAGATTGGCGCTCGCCCAGATGTAACGTCCGCTCGGCGACACTTCGAAACCGATCGGCACGTTGAAGCCCTGAGTTGAAGCGTTCACTTCGAACTTCGGGTTCTCGCCGGTTTTTGAAATTTCCTTGGACGTGTAGCCCAGGTTTTCGACCATGGCCTTCAATTGCGGATAGGTGAGCGGCGCCGCGTCGGCCTGTTGCGGGTGCATGAACATGGCCGCGATCGCGAAAATCCAAACAAACAAGAAGCGCATCTATTTCCCCCAGAACAAGATGATTCGACGAAAATTCCATTTCCCAAAGTGCGGATCAAGATGCCGATATGTTCACACCAATTGTCCTTCGCCGGCTTTGAGGAAGGCGAGTTCTTCGCTCAGACGCCGGTCGGCTTCCCGTTCCGCCTCGGCTATCCGGGCGGCGAGACGGCTTTGCGCGTCCTCAAGCCGCTCCTTGAGGGCGCGGCGCGCGGCGTTCGCGGCCGTGGAATCCTGCGCCCGCCGCTGATCCATTTCGTCACGCAGCGTGCGCAGAGTCTGCGCGCCTGCGGGCTTGAAGACAAAAGCGTCTTCATCGGCGGGCGCATGTGCGCCGATACGCCGCAAGAGGTCGGCGCGCGCATCGCGCCAAGCGTTCATCGCGGCGTGGGCCGATGGAACGACGCTTAGCGCATCGTCGCAAAAGCTTCGTGCCTGGGCGGCGCGGTTGGCGGCTTTCTCCGCCGCGTCGTCGAGGTCTTCGCGCGCATTCTCGACGGCTTCCTCGAGCGCTTCGAAATAATCTTCCTGTTCGTCCTGATAGGCCTCGTCCGCGGCGCGATGGGCGGCGTGACGCGGTTTGTAACCCCAATAGGAATCGGTGAAGCCGCCGCGTCCTCCGGCGCCCTTCATCGCGGCCAGCACGAACACCAAGAGGCCCAGCACCACCAGCGCAAGACTTTCGAGCGATGAAAAGCCAAGCACGGGTCCGTCCGCCGGACCGAATAAACCAGACGCCGCTTGCGCCGCCGCCTTGCGTTTCTTGCCGTGACCCGAAGCAGCGCCAAGGCCCGCCGCCGCCGCCATCGCGGCGTCGCGATATTTTGCAAGGGCGTAGGCCCAAAGCCCTGCGAATGAAAACGCGCCCGCGAAGAGCGTCCCGCCGAGGAAGCGAAATCCCAGGCCTTGGCGGCGCAGGAGGCGCACCCCAAGAAGCCCGGCGAACAACGCGCCCATCGCGACTGTCACAAGGCTCATCACCACCGCGATGAGAAAGCCGCCGACATAGCCGCCGGCGCTCGCCGTCTGCAGCAACAGGGCGTTGGCGGCCGCTTCCGCTGCGACCAGCAGTGCGAGGTTTGCGGCTGGCTGTAGAACGCTTTCCGCGTAGGACGCGTCACGCTCCAGATTGTGGTCCAGCTTGAAGCGGCGCAATTCGCGCAGGCGCCGCCGTTCCTCCAGACGGGCGTGCACCAACGGTTCGAACAATCGCGCTTCGACGGTGGCGATGTCGAATTCAGCGGCGGACACGTAATGATCCCCGTCGAGCGGTTGCGCCGCGGACGCCCGGGCTTTCGCCTCAAGCTGCGCCATGCGCCGATCGGCTTCGAGCTGCGTTTGGGCCGCGCCGCTTTTGATCGCGGCCAGCACATCGCGTTCAAGGTGAGGATCGGCGGCCTGCGCGCGGCGCCGCAGATTCAAATGACGCGCCAACTGATCCGGATTGGGCGCGGGCAACGCATCCTCGCGCGGTCCACGCATCGCCTTTAGAATGGCGATCGCCATCCTTTGCCCCACCTTTTGGCCCCGGGGGGATTGTAGCCACAGGCGATGACAAACATGCAAGCGCGTCGCGCGGAGTCCGACCCAGATTGCGGCGGAGGAGCTAGGTCATAGCGCCCGCGATCCAGCCGCCGCCAAGAACGCGGCTTGGCGTCTGCGGGTCATAGAGGACGCAGGCCTGGCCTGGCGCGACGCCTTCTTCCGGAACGTCGAGATGCACGGCGTGGCGCCCGCCCGGCAATAGACGCAGGCCGCCAGGCACGGGCGCGCGGGTAGAGCGCACGCGCGCCAGCACGGTTTGTCCGTCCTGCGGCGCGGCCAGCCAGTTCGTTTCTTTCAGCACGATGTCGGACACCATCAGCGCCTCACGCGGGCCAACGATGACGCGCTTGGCCGCGGCGTCCAGACGCACGACGAACAGGGGTTCGCCGATCGCGATATTGAGGCCGCGTCTTTGCCCGATCGTGTAATTGATGATCCCGTCGTGCCGGCCCAGGACGCGTCCATCGACATGCACGATCTCGCCGGAGGCCATGGCGCCCGGACGCAGCTTTTCGACCACCTGCTGATATTTGCCGGTCGGCACGAAGCAGATGTCCTGGCTGTCGTGCTTTTCGGCGGTCTTCACACCGAGCGCGGCGCCGATTTCGCGGACGGCGGTCTTCGGCAGATCGCCGAGCGGAAAGCGCAGGAAGTCGAGTTGCGCGCGCGTCGTGGCGAACAGGAAATAGGATTGGTCCCGCGTCGGATCGGCGGCGCGGTGCAATTCCGCGCCGTCCGCGCCCATCACACGGCGGACATAATGGCCGGTCGCCATGCAGGCGGCGCCAAGATCGCGCGCCATGCCCAGAAGGTCCCGAAACTTTACGCCCTGATTGCAGCGCACGCAGGGAATGGGCGTTTCGCCGGCCAGATAGGAGTCCGCGAAATAATCCATCACGTCTTCGCGGAAGCGGCCTTCGTAATCCAGGACGTAATGCGGGATGTCGAGTGCGGCGGCGACGCGACGCGCATCGTGAATGTCTTGCCCCGCGCAGCAGGAGCCGGCCTTGGCGATCGCGGCGCCGTGATCGTAGAGCTGCAGCGTGATGCCCGCGACGTCGTAGCCCGCATGTTTCAGCAGCGCGGCGGTGACCGAAGAATCCACGCCGCCGGACATGGCGACGATGACGCGCGTTTTCGCGCGGTCGCCAGGCAAGCCAAGGTCGATGTCGGGAATGGCGACGCCGTCGGTGGGCGCCGCTTCAAGAGGTTCGTTCATCATATTCCGCCTCCCGCGGGGTCAAGGCCCGCAGCAAACCGCCGCCCTTATATAGGCGCGGGTGCGGAATGGCGAGGCTTGCCGGGCTAGTTCGGCCTGGGCGTTTCCGGGGCCGGAGACGAGGCTGGCGCGGGTTTGCCCGCCTCTTTGCGGACGGGCGGAACCAGCGTGACTTTGGTCACCGGATAGCTCGAGGGTCCCACCGTTTCGCCGGTTACGACGCTGACGCCCAATCCGTTGCCCGTGCAGATGAGGTTCGACGGATCGGATTTGACGCCGATGACCTCCTGATGCAGGCCGCCGAAGGTTGATGACATCAGGCTGAGATCATATTGCCGTTTCGACGAAATGGTCACCCGGACCGTCTTGTCGTCGATGCGGTTCCAGCCTGAGATCTGGTTGACGAAGAAACACGACTTCTCTTCGTCCGGGGCTTTTGCCGGCGTCTCGGCGGAGGCCGTTTGCGTCGCGGACAGGCCGATCGCCGCCGCAAGTCCGGCGGCCGCCATGACTGAGCGTAGCTTTGTGTTCATGCGCCTCTCCTTTGCGTGAGGTTTTCCTTCGCCATCATAAACGCCGTCTCGCGGAAGACCCGTCTGGACTTGCGCCGATGTATGGAAAGGGCGGACCTAGGGCCCGCCCGGCGTTTCCATGCCGCGCCGCTGGCTCAGTGGCCCGCGGCCTTGCCGGCTTCATCTTTGGCCTTCTGTCTCATTTCGCGCTCTTCCTTCACGGACGGCGCCTGAGTCACTTTCACCACCTGATAGCTTGGCGCGGCGGCCACGCCGCCCGTCACGACGCTGACGCCCAAGCCGTTGCCGGTGCAGACGCTGCCCGACGGTTCGGCTTTCAGGATGATGGCTTCCTGAAACAGGCTGCTAGGCGGGACCGACATAAGTTCGAGATCGAATTGCTTTCCGCCGCCGACCTGAACGCGCACGGTTTTGTCGTTCACGCGATTCCAGCCGGAAACGTTGTTGGCCAGAAAACACGATTGCGCGGCGCTTTCCGGCGGTTTTGCGCCGGCTTGCGCCGGTGCCGTGGCGGCGAGCAAACTCAGGGCGCTCAATGCGCCGGCGGCGATCGTGAATTGAAGCTTCGGAGTCATACTCTTCTCCCTGACTTTAAGTCCCCGCACTGGTTCAACGGCGGCGGGGTCCGCATTCCGTTTGTCGAGAGAAAATGGCAAAAAAGAGAGGGCGAACGAAACGTCCGCCCCCTCACATTTTTGTGATCCGCCCGCGAAATCGATCTCAGGCGAAAACGTTGGTTTGCTGAGCGTTTTTCTCAACGTCCGCCTTGGCGCGCCTTGCGGGCGGCGTAGCGGGCGTCGCGCTTGGCCTTTTGTTCGGCGGCCATCATTTCCGCGTACTTGACCTCGGCGTCGTAGCGTTCCTTGGCTTCGCGCGCGGCCTTTTCCGCGGCGGCGATTTCTTCCAGGCGCTTACGCTCGGCCTCTGCGGCTGCGGCTTCGGCTTCGGCCTTGATGCGGGCTTTGCGTTCTTCTTCGGCGACGCGGCGGCGCTCTTCCTTGGCCGCACGTTGGGCGGCGAGCTCCGCCCGGCGGGCGAGGGTTTCTGGGTCGGTCGTTTCGCGCGCTGCGCGGAATTTCTCCAGCGCGGCCTTGCGCGCTGCTGCGGATTCTTGAGCCCGGTCTTGATGTGTTCCGAGTTTCGGGGGCGCCACGTTTGGTTCCTTTGCTTCTAGTTTCGTCAGTTCGGCGCCGGTTCTGCCGGGAGACGACAGGACGGCGATCGCCCGGCTGTGGGCCAGGCAAAATTCAAATGTCTCGATTGTCCGAAGGTCAGCCGCGCAAGGTCGCTCCCGCGTTCTTGGCTGCAGCCGCAACGATTTTCTTGGAGATGGCCTCGATGTCGGAATCCGACAAGGTCTTGTCCTTCGGTTGTATGCGAACTTCAATCGCGATCGACTTTTGTCCTTCAGGCACGCCTTGGCCTTGGTAGACGTCAAAGACGGCTACGTTCGCGATGAAGTCTTTATCTGCTCCTTCGATCGCGCGCACTAGGTCTCCCGCCGATTTTTCCACGGATAGCAGGAATGCAAAATCGCGGGTCAGCGGCATCAGGTCAGACGCATCCAGCGCCGGCTTTGTCTTGCCGCTTTTACCCTTTTGCGCCGGAATATCTTCCAGAAACAGTTCGAAAGCCACGGCCGGGCCATCCACGCCCAGGGTCTTCAGGACGCCTGGATGCACTTCGCCGAACACGGCGATGGTGTTTTTTGGGCCGAGCTTGAGCGCCGCGCCGCGGCCCGGGTGCAGCCAGGGCCGGTCCGGCGCGGCGAACTGGAAGCGGCTGATGGGCTGGCCCAGGCTGTCGAGAAGGGCGGAGAGGTCGGCCTTGATGTCATAAAGGTCCGGCGCCGCGGCCTTGGTGCGCCAGTGCCGCGCGGGCAGGCCGACGCGCACGGCGCCGATGGATGTGCGTTGATCCGTGGGACCGTCGCCCAGATAGATGGGTCCCAATTCGAACAATTGCGCCGGGCTGTTGCCGCGGTCGGCGTTCTTTTGCGCCGCCGTCAGCAGATTGGCGATCACGCTGGGCCGCATGGTGTTGAGGTCCGCTGCGATCGGATTGTCGAGCACCAGCTTCGCGTGGCCGCCGCCGAATGCCTCGGCCTGGGCGCGCGGCAGGAACGACCAGGTCACCGCTTCCAGATAGCCCAGCCCCGCCAGCGCGCGGCGGGCCACGCGTCCGCGCACCTGCAGCGGCGTCAGGATCGGCTTGGGCCGTCCCGCCGGGCGCGTCAGCGAAATCGCGGGCATGTTGTCGAAGCCGTGAATGCGCGCGATCTCCTCGACAAGGTCAGCCTTGCCGTCGATATCGCGCCGGAATGTCGGCGGCGTGACGGTCAGTGCGTCCTTGCCCTTGGCGTCTACTTTGAAGCCAAGCGATTGCAGAATCTCTGACGCGCGCGCGCCGGTCATCTGGATGCCGGTCAGGCGCGCGATTTCCTTTAAGGGGAACTCGATGGCGCCGGGCGCGGCCGGCGCTTCGCCCGCGACCAGAATTTCAGACGGCTCGCCGCCGCACATCTGCAGGATGAATTGCGTCGCCAGCTCCAGGCCGTCGATGACGAAGCCGGTGTCCACGCCGCGCTCGAAGCGATAGCGCGCGTCGGAGACGATGCCGGTGAGTTTGCCGGTCTCGCGCGTGCGCGCCGGGTCGAAATAGGCGCTTTCGATGAAGACGTCCGTGGTGGTTTCGGTGCAGCCGCTGGCTTCGCCGCCCATCACGCCGCCAAGGCCCAGCGCCGCTTTATCGTCGGCGATGACGCACATCGACGGTTTGAGAGTGTATGTCTTGCCGTCGAGCGCCAGCAGCGTCTCACCCTCTTTCGCCAGGCGCGCATGGATGGCGCCGTTCAGCTTGGCGGCGTCGAACACGTGCAGCGGCCGCGCGCGGTCGAGCGACAAGAGATTGGTGACGTCGACCAGCGCCGAGATCGGGCGCAGGCCCACGGCTTCAAGACGGCGCTGCA
Source organism: uncultured Caulobacteraceae bacterium (assembly GCA_964395875.1). GTDB lineage: Bacteria > Pseudomonadota > Alphaproteobacteria > Caulobacterales > Aquidulcibacteraceae > JBEVJO01. Next base: position 32,430 of record CAYNCS010000018.1, read on the forward strand.
GCCACATTGGCGACGGGCCGTTCTTTACGCCGCGAATGAGGCGGCCGGCGAAGATCGGGCACGCCTCGGGTGCGTCGATCTTGATGTCGATCGGGCAGGGGAATTTGCCCGGGACTTTCTGCACCGGCTTGGTGGTCAGCTTGCCGAGACCGGCCGCGGCCAGATCGCGCGCGATGCCCGCGACGCCAAGGCAATCCGGACGGTTCGGCGTGATCTCGACGTCGATCACAGGATCGTTGGCGCCTAGAACGTCCGCCGCCGGCGCACCGACTGCGAAATCGCCGTCGAGCTCGATAATGCCGTCGGATTCCGGGCCGGCTTCCAGTTCTGTGGCCGAGCACAGCATGCCTTCGGAGTCCACGCCGCGCACGGCGCGCTTGTCCAACGTTACGCCGAGGCCGGGCACATAGGCGCCGATCGGGGCGTAGATCGTCTTCAGGCCCGCGCGCGCATTCGGCGCCCCACAGACGATGCGCTTTTCGCCGTCCTTGGTCGCGACCTTGCAGACGCGCAGCTTGTCCGCGTTCGGATGCTTTTCGGCTTCCAGAATGTGCGCCACCGAAAACGCCGCGAGCTTCTTCGCCGGGTCTTCGACGTCCTCGACTTCGGTGCCGGTCATGGTGAGGCCCTCGAGGATCGCATCGAGCGAGGCCGAGGTTTCAAGGTGATCCTTGAGCCAGGATAGCGTGAATTTCATCGGATGATCTCAGCTCAGGCCGCCGGCCAGCGACGGCACGAGCAAGGGATTGAAGCCGTAATGCTTGAGCCAGCGCACATCGGCGCCGAAGAAGTCGCGCAGATCCGGCATGCCGTATTTCAGCATGGCCAGACGATCCACGCCGACACCGAAGGCGAAGCCCTGCACCTCATCGGGATCGTAGCCGCAATTCTTCAGCACGTTCGGATGCACCATGCCGCAGCCGAGAATTTCGAGCCAGGAATCGCCCTGGCCGATCTTCACCACCCCGCCGGAGCGGTCGCAGCGCACATCCATTTCGGCGGACGGTTCGGTGAACGGGAAATGGTGGGGGCGGAAACGCGATTCCACCTCATCCACTTCGAAGAAGGCGCGCACGAAATCCAGCAGGCACCCCTTCAGGTGGCCCATATGGGTTTCGGTGTCGACCACCAGGCCTTCGACCTGATGGAACATCGGCGTGTGCGTCTGATCGCTGTCGCAGCGATAGGTGCGGCCCGGCGCGATGATGCGCACTGGCGGCTTTTGCGCCTTCATCGTGCGGATCTGCACGGGGCTGGTG
>CAYNCS010000019.1:0-31620 GCA_964395875.1 uncultured Caulobacteraceae bacterium
GCGCTGATCTTCGCCGCGTTCTGGGGCGGGTGGGCATTGTATGGCCGCCAGCGCATGCTGGACGGAAAGCCCGGCGGATCGACGATCTATGGTTATGGCGCCTGGTTCGCGCTCACCGCTTATCCGTTCGCGGGCCTCGATTTCTCGACGGACCTGATCGATCCGGGCCGCATCCTGCACCGTCTGGTCTGGCTCGCGCTCAGCCTCACGGCCATGGCCTATGGCAATAAAGACGGCCAGCGCGGCGTGCTGGCGGCCGGCATCGTCAGCCTCATCATCGCCGTGGGCGTGGTGATGACCGACCTGCAGCTGAGCCTGCTTGTCGCCGCCGCCATCTTCGCGCTGATCGCGGCGGGCGCCTTCATCGCCGCCGGCAAACTGGCCCGCAACAAAAAGGCCTCGTCATGAACTGGCTGGACGACGTTCGAAAATCCATCCTGGCCGCCGGCGCCTTTCTGAGCGTGGCGCTGGCGGGCGCTGTCTATGTGAACGCCACCGCCGTGGCGTCGGGCGAGGAAATGATCGTGCGCGCCCAGGGCTTCGATCCGCGCGATTTCCTGTCCGGCCATTATGTCCGCCTGTCCTACGATTTCAGCACGCCGCCGAACGGCGCGCCGCATTGCGCGTTCCGCAAGGGCGCGGCGGTCTGGGTGGGCGTCGCGGCGCAGCCCGGCAAGAACGAGACGCTGAACCCGACCTTCGCGTGCGGCCGCGCCGATCTGCCGTCCGGCCTGACGGTCTTCCGGGGCAAGGCCAACGATTATGCGCGCGTCACTTTTGGCATCGAGCGCTTCTACGCGCCGCAAAAGGACGCCGAGCGGATCGAAAAGGCGCTGCGCCGCTTCGATCCGGACGTGCCGCCGGATAAACAGCCGCCGGTCTATGCAGTGTTGTCGATCGGCAAGGACGGGCAGGCGCGCCTTAAGGCGCTGCTTCTGGGAGAAGAGCGCGTGGACTTGTCCTGGCTGTAAATGCCGGACTGCGTTGGGGGGACTTATATGCGTTTTCGTAAGGTGCTGGCCATCGCGGCGGCGATCTATCTGAACAGCTGCGCAGGCGGCACGCTGACGCCGAACTCCTATTCTTTTCCGGCGAATGTGGTGTCCGACCGCCTCTCCTTCGGCGTCTCGCGCGGGCCGACCCCGATGAGCTTCATGCTCAATATGAAATTCGCTCTCTCCGCCGCGGGCGAAGAACAAAAGCCCGAACAGCCGCCGACCGACGATCAATGGCGCAAGGCCGCCGAACAGGCCTTGCCCGCCGGTTGCACAATTAAAGAGATCAAACCCAGCGAAAGCGGTGAAGCTTTGGTGACGTTCACCTGCTGAGCATTTTTTTCGGATGCTGCCTCCGTTTAGGCTGGCGCTCCGGCGATCCAATGCCTAGATGAGCGCAGACGCGGGCGTTCTTCCGCGGTCCTCCCCCATTGTTTCTCCAAGGAAAAGCCATGACGACGATCGTCAAAGCGTTTGCCGCGCAATCCGCCACATCGCCTTTGGGCCCGGACACTATCGAACGCCGCGACGTCGGCCCGAACGATGTCGGCATTGACATCCTCTATTGCGGCATCTGCCACTCGGACCTGCACTTCGTCCGCAATGAATGGAATAACGCCACGTATCCCGCCGTGCCGGGCCACGAAATCGTCGGCCGCGTTCACACGGTGGGCGCCAATGTGAAAGGCCACAAGGTCGGCGACATGGTCGGCGTGGGCTGCCTCGTGGATTCCTGCCGCGAGTGCGCCGACTGCAAGGAAGATCTTGAGCAATTCTGCTCCAAGAGCGTCGGCACATACGCCGGCTTCGACAAGGTCCTGAACAAGCCGACCTATGGCGGCTATTCCAAGCAGATCGTCGTCGACGCGCATTTCGCGCTGCGCATCCCGGCCGGGCTCGATCCCGCCGCCGCCGCGCCGCTGCTCTGCGCCGGCATCACCACCTATTCGCCGCTGCGCCACTGGAAAGCCGGGCCGGGCAAGAAGGTCGGCGTGGTCGGTCTGGGCGGCCTTGGCCTCATGGCGGTGAAATTCGCCGCCGCGATGGGCGCAGATGAAGTGGTGCTCTTCACCACCACGCCCTCCAAGATCGAAGACGCCAAGAAGCTCGGCGCCACGTCCGGCATCGTCTCCAAGGACAAGACGCAGATGAAAGCGGCGGCAGGCTCGCTCGACCTCATCATCAACACGGTCGCCGCCTCGCACGATCTTGGCGAGTACACCAAATGCCTGAAACGCGACGGCGTAATGGTTCTGGTCGGCGCGCCCGAGCACCAGCACGAATGGCCCGCCGTGTTCAGCATCATCATGAAGCGCCATTCGATCGCCGGCTCGCCGATCGGCGGCATCGCCGAGACGCAGGAAATGCTGGATTTCTGCGCCGAGAAGGGCGTGGCCTCCGAGATCGAACTGATCCCGGCGTCCAAAATCAATGAAGCCTATGAGCGCATCTTGAAGTCGGACGTGCGTTATCGCTTCGTGATCGATATGAGCACTCTATAATTCGCTCATAGATCAGAGGTTCGCGTATGGCCCCGTGGAAAGCTGAAGACATTTCCCCGCAAAACGGGAAGGTGTTCATCGTCACGGGGCCAACCGGCCTCGGATTGGAAACGGGCATGGCTTTGGCCAAGGCCGGCGGCCGGGTCATTCTCGCCGGCCGCAACCCTGAAAAAGGCGCCGGCGCCGTCTCCAGGATACGCGACGCAGCGCCCAATGCGGACGTCCGTTTTGAATTGCTGGATCTGGCCAGCCTCGCCTCGATCCGGGATTTCGCCGAACGCATCAATACATCGGGCGTTCCCATCGACGTGCTGATCAACAACGCGGGCGTGATGGCGCTTCCCGACCGGCGCGAAACCGCCGACGGCTTCGAAGCGCAATTCGGCACGAACCATCTCGGCCATTTCGCGCTGACCGGCTTGCTGCTGCCGTCCTTGCGCAAAGCGAAGAAGCCGCGCGTCGTGACCGTGTCGAGCATCGCCGGCCGCTTCGGCAAAATGAATTTCGACGATCTGAACTATTCCAAGGGCTACAATCCCGGCGTGGTCTACGCGCAATCCAAGCTCGCCAACCAGCTCTTCGCGACGGAATTGCAACGCCGCAGCCGGACCGGCAGCTGGGGCCTCGACAGCATCGCCGCGCATCCGGGCGTGTCGGCGACGGATTTGATCGTCAACGGACCAGGCAGGAAACCTTATTACCGTTTCCTGGAACAATTCATCAGCCAGTCCGCAGCGATGGGCGCCCTGCCCACCCTCTACGCCGCAACCGAGTCCAACGCGATCGGCGGCGGCTATTACGGCCCGCAATCCCTGTTTGAGATGCGCGGCCATCCGGGCGAAGTGAAATTTGCGTCGGCCGCGCGCGACGATATAGCCTGCCTCGAACTCTGGAAGATTTCGGAAAAGCTGACAGGCGTCACGTACGCAACGTAAAAGAATTGGCGTAGTTCAGAACGGTGACATACCGAGGGAGCGAGACAGAATGGCGAAATGGTCGAGCGTCAACATTCCGTCTCAGGCGGGGAAAACCTTCATCGTCACAGGCCCTACTGGCCTGGGCTATGAAACCGGCCTCGCTTTGGCCCGCGCGGGCGCCTCAGTCATCCTCGCCGGCCGCAATGAAAGCAAGGGCGCCAGCACCGTCCGCCGCATCGCCGCGCTCACGCCGAACGCAGACATTAGTTTTGAACTGCTGGACCTGGCCGATCTCGCCTCGATCCGCGCCTTCGCAAAGCGCATCAACGATTCCGGCAAACCGCTCGACGTGCTCATCAACAATGCGGGCGTGATGGCGGTCTCGCCGCGCAAGGAAACCAAGGACGGGTTCGAACTGCAATTCGGCACCAACCATCTGGGCCACTTCGCGCTGACCGGCTTGTTGCTGCCCGCCCTGCGCAAAGCGAGCGGCGCGCGCGTGGTCACGGTGTCGTCAGGCGCCAGCATGGCGGGAAAGATCAATTTCGGCGACCTGAACGCCAAGGAAAATTACAGCCCCGAGAAAGCCTATTACCAGGCCAAGCTGGCGAATGTGATGTTCGCGCTCGAACTGCAGCGCCGCAGCCAACAGGCGGGCTGGGGCGTTTTGAGCGCCGCCGCGCATCCCGGCGCCAGCAAGACGGACCTTCTGGAAAACGGCCCCGGCAATGTGGGCCAGTGGTACTGGCTCAATATGCTCCTGCCGAAGCAGAGCGCCGCCATGGGCGCGCTGCCGACCTTATACGCCGCCACCATGCCGGACGTGCAGCCGGGCGAATATTTCGGCCCAACAGGTTTCCTGAATCTCGTCGGTCATCCGGGACGCAACAAGATCGCGCCGGCCGCTTTGATCGAGAGCGATTGCGTGCGCCTGTGGGAAGCGTCGGAAAAACTCACCGGCGTGACTTACGGAGCATGACGTGACGGACAAGCCGATCGCGCTGGAGAACCGGGAAACGGACGCCGACCGTTTGTTCTCGCCGTCCGCCGCGCGCAATCGCGAACCGATCCTGCAAGCGCTGAAATCCATTCTGCCGCTGCACGGCGCCGCGTTGGAGATCGCCTCCGGCACCGGCGAGCATGTCGTGCATTTCGCCCAGGGCCTGCCAGGCTGGCGCTTTCAGCCCACGGAATTCGACGAAACGTCGCGCCGCAGCGTCGCCGCCTGGATCGCGCATGAAGGCCTGACGAACGTCGCGCCGCCCGTCCCGCTCGATGCGCGCGCGGACCATTGGGACGTGGAGGCGACCGCGCCCTTTGACGCAATCCTCAGCCTCAACATGATCCACATCGCGCCCTGGGCTGCGGCGGCCGGATTGTTTCGCGGGGCGGGCCGCGTTTTGCGTCTTGGCGGCGTGCTTTTCCTCTATGGCCCGTTCAAGGAAGCCGGCGCGCACACCGCGCCCTCCAACGTCGCCTTCGACGAATCCCTGCGCAGCCGCAATCCGGATTGGGGCGTGCGCGACATCCAGGACCTGCAAAAGCTCGCCAACGAAAATGGCCTGACGCTGCGTGAGCGCCAGGCCATGCCCGCGAACAATCAATCGCTGGTTTTCGTCAAGGACGCCGGATCAATGCGTCTTTAGGTATTCGAGGCGCTTTTTCGCGGACTCGTCCGATGGGTCGAGCGCCACAGCTTTGGTGTAATCGGCGATCGCCTCGGCCTTCTTGCCCTGCCGCTCCAGCGACAGTCCGCGATCGAAATAGCCGCGCGCGTAATTCGTATCGATGGACAGCGCCTTGTTGTAGTCCGCCATCGCACCGGCGGTGTCGCTGCTGTCGTCCTTGGAATTGGCCCGGTCGACGAGATAGGCCGCATTCGCCGGATCCAGCGCCAGAGCCTTGTCGTAATAGGCGATGGAGCCCGCATAATCCTTAACGTCGTAACGATAGGCGCCGATGCGGTCCCACACATAAGCGCGGGACGAATCGTAACTGACATATTTCAGGTAATCGTTGTATCCGGACTCGCGCTGCTCGAGCGCCCAGTTATTGTCCGCCCGCAGAAGGTAACCGCGCGGATTGTTGGGCTCCAGCTCCACCGCTTTCTGCGCGTCGGCCAGCGCCGCCTGATAGTTTTTCTGAACGTTGTAGGCGACCGAACGCTCGCGGTAGATATAGGCGTTGTTCGGCTCGAGCGAGATCGCGGTTGTATAGTCCGCCATGGCCAGCGCCTTCTGGCCGGTGTCATCGTAGACATTGCCGCGGGCGACGTAATAATCCGCCTTCTTCTCCAGATTGACGGCCTGATTGTAGTCAATCAGAGCGGCGTCGAAGCGCTTCAAATGGTATTTGACGCCGCCGCGCTGCGACCAGCCGCCGGCGAATTTCGGCTCCAGGATAAGCATCTCGTCATACGCCGCGAGCGCCTCTTCGTTGCGGCCGAGCTTTTCCAGCGACAATCCCTTCAGCCACAAACCGTTGGCCGGATCGGCCGCGCGGCAGGCTTCGGCCAGCGGCAGCGCTTCGGCGGCGCGGGCGGCGAACTGGTCGCCGAAAACGATGCTTTCAGCGGCGTCGCAGTTTGAGTCGGCCAGCGCGAACGAAGGGCCAAACATCAAAAGACCGCCCACGGCGGCTGCGGACAAAAGTGTCTTCACGGACGCCATGACGCGCTCCCCCAGTTTGAACTCCCAAACCCTATGGGAATCCCGGCCTTACCGCAATTCGGGTCAGCGGCGCCGCCCAGGGATTTTGCACAAGGAAACAGCTCCGGCGCACCCCGCCCCGGCCGCAACCCGCGCTTGCGCGCGCGGCGAACCGGCTTACTTTATCCCTATGATCCGACAGACTTTCGAAGCGGCCGGCGGGCCGCAATACGGGCGCCGCAGGCTGCCGATGTTCCGGGCTGAGCTCGACCGGCGGAGTCTCGACGGCTTCATTGTGCCGCACGACGACGAATATCAGAACGAATATCTGCCCGCCGCGAACGAACGCCTCGCCTGGCTGACCGGCTTCACGGGATCGGCGGGCGCGGCGTTGATCCTGAAAAACGCCGCCGTTCTGATGGTGGACGGGCGCTATACGCTGCAGGCGCGGACCCAGACCGATGCGGAGCTTTTCGAGCCGCGCGACCTCATGGAGGGCGGCGTCGCGGGCGCCTTGACCGCTAAACTGCAATCCGGCGACCGGATCGGCTACGACCCGAAGCTCGTGGCGCCCGATGCTCTGGAGCGCTGGCGCAAGGCCGCCGCCGACAAGGGCGCAACGCTCGTTCCGCAAACCGACAATCCGGTGGATTCCGTCTGGAGCGACCGGCCGGCCGCGCCGTGCGCGCCGGTGACGCCGCACCCGGAGGCCTTCGCCGGAGAATCCGCGCAATCCAAGCGCACCCGCTTGGCGGAAGGTTTGAAAAAAGCCGGCGCCGCGGCGGCGCTGATCACCGCCCCACCCTCCATCGCGTGGCTGCTGAACGTACGCGGCGGCGATGTGGCGCGCTCACCTCTGCCGCTGGCCACCGCCATCCTGCACGCGGACGGCAAGGCCGAGCTTTTCATCGAACGGGCCAAGGTCTCGCCCGATCTGCCCGCGCATCTGGGCGATCAGGTGACGATCGCCGCGCCGGACAATCTGGCGCAGGGTCTTTCGCGCCTGTCGGGGCAGACAATCAGCGTCGACCCCGCCGTCGCGTCCGCCTGGCATTTCGATCTGATCGAGCAGGCCGGGGCGAAGGCGTTGCGCGCGCCCGATCCCTGCACGCTTCCGCGCGCCTGCAAGAACGCGGTCGAGATCGACGGCGCCCGCCGCGCCCATCTACGCGACGGCGCGGCGCTCACGCGCTTTCTGCACTGGCTGTCTGTCGAGGGGCCCAAGGGCGAGCTCGACGAGATCGCCGCGGCGGTGAAGCTGGAGGAATTCCGGCTCGCCACCAACGCGCTGGAGGATCTCAGCTTCGATACGATTTCCGGCGCAGGACCGAACGGCGCGGTGGTGCACTATCGCGTCAGCGTGGAGACCAATCGCAAGCTGGAGCCGGGCTCTTTGTTCCTTCTGGATTCCGGCGCGCAATATCGCGAAGGCACGACCGACGTCACCCGCACCGTGGCGATCGGCGAACCGACCCAGGAAATGCGCGACCGCTTCACCCGCGTGCTGAAAGGCCATATCGCCCTTGCCCGCGTGAAATTTCCCAAGGGCACGACCGGCACGCATCTGGACGTTCTGGCCCGCATGGCTTTGTGGGAGGTCGGCCTCGATTACGATCACGGCACCGGCCACGGCGTCGGCTCGTATCTGGGCGTGCACGAAGGGCCGCACCGGATTTCCAAGGCGGCGCAGACGCAGACTCTGGAGCCCGGCATGATCGTCTCGAACGAGCCCGGCTTTTACAAGGAAGGCGCCTTCGGCATCCGCATTGAAAATTTGCAGGTGGTCACGCCGCTCACGGACATTCCCGGCGGCGAACGCCCGATGATGGGGTTTGAAACGCTCACCATGGCGCCGATCGACCTGAACCTCGTCGAGACCAGCCTGCTGACCCACGCCGAACGCGCCTGGCTCAACGCCTATCACAAGCAGGTGCGGCAGAAGCTTGAGGGCGCGCTGGAAGGCGCGGCGCTGGAGTTTTTGCAGCGGGCGACGAAGGCGATTTAAGTGCGGTGGACAGCGCCGCCATTTCGGCGGCGCTGCCAGACTTTTGTGTAGCGCTTGAGCCCCGCCATTGGACATCGGGCGCTTGGATTGGTGGCCTGTTAAGCCGGCAGCACGGAACAAGAATTGTCTGGCGCTTTTCCGCTTTTACTTTGGATGCTTCCCAGACTGGCCTTACGCGTCCGGCAAACAACGATGCCGGCGTGCAATACCTTGCCCGTCTTCGACTCCGTCACCTCAAAGGACGCTATGAAGCCGCCGGTGACGCCGACGGCGGGGAAGCCTAGCGAGGTCAACACGTTTTTGGTCTTCAAAACACTGCCGCCGGACCTTTCGACGTGCACGCGCAACACATTCGTTGCTTTCGCCTCAAGCGCTTCCAGGGCAAGCACACGCGCCAGACGTGAAACGCCGTCCTTGTCGGAGGAGGTCAAGGAATCCATGAATAAATCGTGACGCTCTTTGGCCTCTTCAAGACTCGCGATGCCCTCCTTTGCCTCCTTCGACGCCTCCGGCGTTGAAAGGCACTTCAATCGCTCTTCCACGCTCTCACTTTTTCTGAAGAGCTTCTCGAGCCTGTCGCTCAAACTACTCTTGCTAGTGTCCGGCAACACCAGCGCGGACGGTATGTACGCGTCCGTCAATTTTCTTGCGACAGCGGTCGCAAACATTCTGTCGGAGGGATCCAACTTCAGCCCCGTGACGCTGACGTCACTCTTGAAGATGCTGCCCAAGGCGCCAACGACCGCAGAAATAGATTCAACTCCGGTTGACATCATTTTGTTTTGCCCCGGACAGGAAGTGGTGCGCAGCGCGCTACTCATTTGCGCTTCGATGCTTTCTGCTTCCTTGCGCGCGGAAATCATGAGGAGAAAATCGAGACGCTCATCGCCAGCCACCACCACGATGGGGCCGGATCCGATATTCTTGCTGATATTCTCCGCCGCCTGCCCCATCACATCCGCCGTGAGCAGCCAGGCCTCCATGACGCCGGCGTCAGCGCCCAATTCGAATTTCCCTTCGCCCGCCAGACCGGCGATCGGCGCCGCCTGCGCAGCAATTTTTGCGTTCTGCGCAGCTATTAGATCGCCTTGCGCTTTGACTAAGGCCGTTTCCTTCTCGAGAACGGCGACGGCAGGATCCTTTGCATCCTCAGCATGGAGCGGCGCCGCCATCAGCGTCGCCGACGCCAGAAGCGCCGCGGCCCGCCACTTTCCCTTACGCCCGCTGCGCAGATTCATCCCTTTACGCGATGCAAAGACCATCATATCGCCCCCCTTACATTATCGTGACAACTCCCGACCGGTTTTCCGCCTAAGGATTACCTGCGCCATGCGCGCGCAACTATTGATCCGCCAAGGGATCACCTGCAATCCCCCCAATTGTGTATAAATCACGCTTATCCGTCAAAGGATCACTTGAGCGCCATCTGCCCCCCCCCACGCGATCCGCTTGAATGCGCGGCGAAGACCATTTATGCCTGCAACAACAGAAAATTCGCCGCCAGAGACACGACGCATGAAGGGCCCGCAGGAATTCTGTCGCAGCTACGCCGAGGCGACTCGCGACAAGACCGGCCGCGCGGTTGCGGCGCATTACGTCTATCCGTTCGTGTCGTTCTCACTGGGCTATGTGAGCACCTTCCCCGATCTAGCCTATGCCGAGGCGCAGTGCGCGCAGCAGATCGCACGCTATGATCACGCCGGACTCGGCTACGACATCCGGCTGAAGGATTTCATCGTCACGTCCGTCAGCGAGACCTCGGCCTTGTGTTCTGTTACGTGGGAGTTCTTCCCCACGAACGCCCTGCCGCCGTTTTCCTGGACGAACATTTACGGCTACCGCCGCAAGGGCGATTCCGAAGGGTTCGAATTCACCATCGCCGATAATCAGGTTGCGGCTTTTCTGGCGCGCGTGCCGAACTTCTTTTCGCTATAAACAAGCAGCGGCGCTTTGGTGCGTTATTCCGTCCGCACGCCGACCTTGCCCGATTGACTGATGCTGCTGACGGCGAGGCTCGGGTCGCTCTCGATCGGAATGCCCGTCGTTTCCAGCAGGCGGCACACCGTCATATATTGCCCCGCCGTCACGACGATCGTGAAGATCGCGGCGATGCTGAAGTGCCGCCGCAAATCGGCGAGCGTGGAATCGCTGGGGCGCACCTGCTCCACCAATTCCTCCACGAAGACCAGCAGCGCCTTTTCCTTGGCGTTGAAGGCGGGATGCTTCGAGCCGGCCGCCAGCGCCTCAATGATGTTTTCGGGTACGCCCAGGTGCCGCGCGAAGGCGTTGTGCTGATGCAGTTCATAGGCCGAACCGCACAAATGCCCCACGCGCAGAATGACCAGTTCGCGCAACACCGCATCGAGCGAGGGCGAGGTCATCACCGCCCGGGCGATGGCCTCGAACCCCGCCCCGATGTCGGGCGGCATATGCCCCATCATGCGCACGATGTTCAGCGTGCCGCCCTCCGGTGCGGCGCTTTCCGGATATGGAATGCGCGGGGATTGCGGCATTGGGCGTCCTTCCTCTCGAATTATTCAGCGCCGATCGGCATCCCGATCACGTCGGCGATCTGAGCGTGATAGCGCTGCAGCACCATTTCGTTGCGGCCGAACACCATTCTTGTCGAAGGATCGAGACGCCGGTAATTTTCCCAGACCTCCCGCGCCACCACCAGATCCTCGTTCTGGTTGATGGCGATGATCGCCTGGTGCAGCGCCTGGAAGGGGGCATCGTTCTGATGCGCCGCATCGGCCGGCTTGTAGAGATTGAAGACGACGCTGCATTCGCCCGGATGATCGCCGGGAAACAGACGCAGCAGCGCCAGAACCGGCACAGCGCCGTCGATCGCCTGGGTGTAGCTGAAAACGGTGTTCGGGAAGATGTAGTGCACCGCGCCGTAATACGCGTGCGGCCAGTCCACCTCCGGCTTCCCGACTGCATCCAGATGCACCTTTTGAGGGCTGCAATAACGATGATGCAGACCGAAGGAATCGTGAATCGTCAGGAACGGCACAAGTTGCGGCGCGATGGACCGTGTGTGCGTCGCCGGCACGTGATAGCCTTCGCACCCCGTGTCCAAAGCGAGCTTCCAATTGGTCTGTGCGGGATGCGTGTCCTTCGCCACAGGCGTCGCCCCGGTCAGTTCGAGCGATTCCATCAGCGGCGCCATCGGCCCCAGAAATTCGTCGACGTCGATCGGCGCGCCGGACGGCGCCGCCCGAACGAACACCATGCCGTATTTCTCCGCGACGGGGACCGGCGTTAGGCTGACGGAATTATGGCCTTCGAAGCATTCCGCCAGCGGCTGTTTGATGAGCGCGCCGTCGGGGCTGAAGCTCCATGCGTGGTAAGGACACGAGAAGATGTGACGCCGCTCCGCCTCACGCACCATACGCGCGCCGCGATGCGGGCACACATTGAGAAACGCGCTCAGCGAACCGTCATCGCGCCGTGTGATGAAGATGCCCGGCCCGGCGCCATCGAACAACATCACGTCGCCCGGCGCGGCCACCTCGCTGGAAAACCCCGCGAGCAGCGGAATCATCCGGAACAGGATGTCTTTCTCCGCCTGAAAGCGTTCCGGGTCCGTATAGATTCCGACTGGAAACGAGACGGCTTGATCGGTCATGTCGGCGCGATTGACGCTGAGGGCCTCATTGATGCGCAGGCGCATCGATCGCCATTCGCGCTCCAGATAGGCATTCGGTTTCGTCATGGGCGCCCTATTGGGGTTTTCTGCTGACTTTCGACCATCGTTCGAAAATTTTTAGATGGAAAGCGCGTTTATTCCAAGGCTCCCGTTGAATACGCCAAGCGCTGGACCCGAGCCCCCGCCGAAGACCTTGCAGCTACGCCGCTGCGCGCAGACGCATAACGCGGCCCAATTGACTCGCCACGCCCACCACAGCCATCGAAACGGCGATCAAATAGAGCGGAATGCAAGGCAGCAGATATTGCGGCGTAATGGCGTTGAAGGATGTGGCGTCGATATAGGAGAGCAGGCCCAACCGAACCCCAACCGCGAGTACGCACGCCACGAACAGATAATCCGCCGGCCGCGCTGCTCGTCCTCGCAGGATCGAAACCAGCGCCCGCGGCAACTCAAACAGAATGAAAACCGACGCCACAGCGAAAATCCGCGCCAGCAGATTGGCGAAGTTTTCCAGCCCGTCAGCGAACCGGTTGTACGAGTCCAGCTTAATCGCTTTGTAAACCCGGCTGGCCTGCTCGGCTTCACTGATGAACAGGATAGCCTCACCACTCTTATGCGAACCGAGCGTGGCGTCTTTGATGTTGAAAACATTGCGTACGCCGCCGGCATCTACCGCAACCAACGAACAGTCTCCAGCACCGCATTTGGCGACGACTGAGACCCGGCGCGCGACGACGTCCCGCCCCTCCTCAACTTTGAAGTGCCGCACCACGTCATCGGCTTGCTCCGACTTGATGGTCGAATCCGGCGCGCCAGCGATCTCGACTGAAGCGAGAGCGGGTGACGCCAGCCAACCCTCGATAAGCGTCCCCTCGGTGGGCTTCGTTGGCGAACCGATGGGCCCGCTTACCCGGCTAAACCGGATCTCTTCGACAGTTGAGCTAGGATATTCCAGCCAATTTATATTGGGCGCTCCAAGCGTCCAAAGAATCTTCAGGCCCTCATGAAAGCCATGCGCGATCCGAGGGACGTATTCGAGGCGCGGCGGAGGCGCCAGCCCGCTTTGGAGCTTCTGACAGCGCACCCGGCCGGTCGCACACGCAGCATGCAGATCGGCCGCGATTTTCTGAAAGTATCGCTGAGCGCCGGCGGCGCTCTTGAACTGCCCCTCTTCGCTCGCCGCCTGGCGCAAGGCCCACAGGAGCCACGCGCTGCCGATTACGGGCGGACACGGCGCCAGCTTCAACTCGTCGCATGTGACGCGCCGCCAATTGGCTCCCTCTTCCGTGGAAAGATGCGGCAGAAGAATGGAGGCCTCCGGACTGACCTGTTGAAGGATGCGCACGGTGTCTTCGGTGAATCCCAATCGCGGATCGCGATCGCTCGGATGCACGCTCACGATCGCGCCATAGGCTGCAGGATAGGCGCCAGCGTTCAGATCATTCAGGAGCGGCGAACCGTAGACGTTCTTGTTTAAGAGAGACAAGCTCAAGGGCGCAACGCCGGCTCCGATCAACAACAGTGCAAGAACACCTGAGAGTTGCGCCGCCGGCGCGCCGCTCTTTGCTTCCGAAACCGCAATCGACCGCCGCATTGCGTATGCGCCCAGCGCAATCACGAGAAGAGATGGAACAATCCAGATCCCCTCTTCGCGCGTCACCAAGAAGAAGCCAATCAGCAGACCTAAACCTAGCGCCGTCGCCATCCGCAAGCGCCAACGAACGCGCCACGCCGACGACGATAGAAACCACGCCGCACCGGCGAAAATCGCCACGCACAGTCCGGCGTAGAAGCTTTCCCGTGTCATGCGCTGCGCGCCGTGACTCCAGAGCGCCGGATTCACCGCCAGACACAAAAAGATGAAAATCGCGGCGCGCCTTGATCTGTACAGAAGCCCCGCGATCGTACTCAGGGCGGCCGCCGCCGCGATATAAAGTGCATGTTCGGCGAGCTTCACCGGCACATTCAGGGAGTTCACGAGCGCCAGAAAAAGTGGGTACCCGGCGCCTTTGGCCAGGGTGAGATGCGTGTACGGACCAAGCCATTGCCCGTGCTGAATCTGATAGGCAAGATCGGTGAACAAGGCGTCATCGTGACTTGCACCAGGTATTGCCACGATCGGGATCGCCATACGCACGTAAAAGCTTGCAGCGGCGATCGCCACGAATGCAAGCACCGACAGCGCGGTCTTTCGACCGACGACATTTGCGAAAGGCGACAAGATGACTTCCCCCCGCGGCAGATGCGATGCACAACCCCGCGTCTAGTCTCTAGATCGCCGTTCCGCGTTCGCCAACCGATATTCGCGCAATTCAGTGCACGGAGATGCGTCCGCCGAAAAAAAGCGAGGGGTCTCCTCATTCAGTCCGCGCATTTTGAGCAATTTGGGTCACCCATTGACATGGCACATGAGCGACGTTGTTAAACCGTCACCGAAGCGATTTATGCTCTGCCGACCCGTCACCTCTTTTTGGATGCGGCGCGGTGGGAAGCTTACTGAAGCTCTGCGAGGCCCACCACGTTCCTGCCTAATGCGGCACGGATTTCGAAAACACGTTCATCACCACGCAGCCGGCGATGATGAGCCCCATGCCCGCCATCGCCGGGGCATCGAGTTTCTGGCCGTGAAAGGTCCAGGCGATCCCGGCGATCAGGATGATGCCCACGCCGGACCAGATCGCATAAGCGATGCCGGTGGGGATCGTTTTCAAGGTCAGCGACAGAAAATAGAATGCAATGGCGTAGCCGGCGAGCATCACCGCCGTCGGCAATGGACGGGTAAATCCCTCCGACGCCTTCATGAACGACGTGGCCGTGACTTCCGCCACAATGGCGATCGCAAGATAAACATAAGACATGCGTTCTGATTAGCCGCTTCCGGCCGCACTGTCACGCAAGGTTGCGCCGCAAAGACGCGCTCAGACCAGGATGGCGATCAGAGCGAACGCGGCCAGCGCCAAGGCGATCGAACTCATCAATATGTAGCGGACATGCACGCCGGTTTGGCCCGCGCGAGCCTCTTCCGCATCCAGTTCGACATGATTGTCGACGATACGCGCCGTCATGGGTTTCCTCCTCCCCCACCGCGGCGCGCATCATCCTCCCAATGCGGACGAATGAAAAGAGCAGCGCGTCACAGCTGGGGCGGCGATGGAAACGCCGATAAGACGCAAATCACCTAGGCCAGGATAAAAGCGAACTCGCCGCAATCCCGCGGCGTGGAGAACACCCTGATCGTATCGAAGCCGATCAGATCCAGCGCGCGGAGCATAGAGAGCGTTTCGCGCATTTCCTCTGAAGAGAAGCGCCAGGCGTGCACGTCCAGATAATCGCCGCCCGCCTGCTCAAGCGCCTTCAGCGCGTGCTTCGCCCGGCGAACGTCCAATGGCGCGTCGGGACTGTCCCCAGCCCAGTGGCGATGGGGGTCGTTGTGCGTACCCAACATGTTGGCGTCGATGACATTCGCGATGCTGTGGGTGCGCCGGCCCTGCCTGAACGCCTCGATCACCTGACCCAGCGTGCTGCGCGGCTGGGCCTGATCGAAGCAATATCGCCTGTCCGGAACAAGGGCGATATAGGCGCCGCCGGGATTGAGTAGATTACGCACAGCCTGCAGGTGCCGGACCAGATCGGGCTGATGCTCGATCGCATGCGAGCTGAACACGACGTCGAAGGCTTCCGTAACGACGCCAAGATCGCCGGACGGCGAAACGTAATGAACGATTTTCGGCGCGGCGCTGACGTGCTCATCGGGCTTGTGCGCCACGCGCGCGCGCAGGCCCGCATTATCCGTAACGTCGAAATAGCGTACTTTCGGCCCGGTGAAACATGGCCGGTGGCCCGGTCCGATTTCCAGCACGGAATCCGCGCCGCGCGCAAACTTCAAAAGCCCGTCCCGCAGCGCATATTGCGAGCTTGCCAGCCCCTCCGCGCGTCCGGTTCCGGCATAATGCGCGCGCGCTTCGTCGTCGCTGAGGCCGGTCAGCTGTTTGTTCGCCGTCCGATAAAATTCGGGGTCGAACTCATCTGGAATGGGCCGCGGCCAGGGCTCATTGGAAGGAAGTGCGTTTGTCATGGCGATCCAGGCGCTTCTCACATCGACGCGGCGCAAGGCCGGCATCGCGCGGCAGAGTTCCTTCCATGTGCTGCGCAGCATTCGGCTCGCCGCGTTCGGGGCTGGGCTCACGATTCACTCACGGCAGGCTCATTGGCCGCCCTTATCTCTAATATTGCTCTCAAACTCAACGTGTGCGGGGACTCAGTGACGGCGCAGGAAAGACGCGCCCAAGTCCGCGTCACGGCTTCAGCACCGCCGCGCCGGAAAAAGCGCCGCGCCGCAGATCCTCCAGCGCCTCGTTCGCCTGCTCCAGGGGATAGATCACCGGATGTGTGCGAAGCCCGAGCCGCGCCGCCAGCGGCAGAAAGTCCAGACCGTCCTGGCGCGTCAGATTGGCGACCGAGACGATGCGGCGCTCCTCCCACAGGATGCGGTAGGGAAAAGCCGGGATGTCGCTCATGTGGATGCCGCCACACACGACGATCCCGCCTTTGCGCACGGCCTGCAGCGCCAGCGGCACGAGCGCGCCCACCGGCGCGAAGATGATGGCCGCGTCGAGCTTTTGCGGCGGCGCGTCTTCCGAGGCCCCGGCCCAGACGCATCCCAGCGAGCGCGCGAAATTCTGCGCCGCCGCATCGCCCGCGCGGGTAAACGCATAGACGCTCTGGCCGTGCGCCGCCGCGACCTGCGCCAAAATGTGCGCCGCCGCCCCGAAGCCGTAGACGCCCAGATGCTTCACGGTGTCCGGCGGCCCGGCCATGCGCCAGGCGCGAAAGCCGATCAGCCCGGCGCACAACAAGGGCGCGGCGTCTTCATCAGAAAACTCTTCCGGAATCGGAAAGCAATAATGGGCGTCGGCGATGATGCGATCGGCATAGCCGCCGTCGCGCGTCCAGCCGGTGAAATCCGGCGCGTCGCAGAGGTTTTCCTGGCCCGCTTTGCAATACTCGCATACGCCGCATGTCTTGCCGAGCCAGGGCACGCCCATGCGCGCGCCCGCCGGCAGATCTACGCCGGGCCCGCACGCTTCGACAACGCCCACCACTTCGTGGCCCGGAACGATGGGCGATTTGCGCTGCGGCAGCTCGCCGTCGACGACGTGCAGATCGGTGCGGCAGACGCCGCACGCCTTGACGCGCAGCAGCACCTCGCCCGGCCCCGGCGCCGGATCGGCGGACTGCAGCAATTGGAGTTTCTGGCCCGGCGCGGCCAACGCCATACACCGCATCGCGCGCTCCTGTTTTTTCACTCGCCCGCCGCATCCCCCTGACCCGGCGCGTGGTGCAATTTCACTTCCGGGTTCGGGTGGCTTGCGCCGACGCAGCGCCGCAATTCCTGCCGCAGCGCCGCATCGCGTTTCAGATGCCACTCGCGGCTCATCGCCTCGCTTTTGGTGTCATAGCGTTCGACATACAAGAGCGACCAGACCCGCCCACGCGTCGACTTGGCGCCGGCGCCCGCATTGTGTTTTCGCAGACGCTGCTCCAGATCGTTCGTCCAGCCGACATAGGTGCGTGGACCGGCCGCCGAATCACAACCCAGGACATAGACGAAACAGGACATGCCACAGCCGGTCTAGCGCGCCGCCGCCGGCGCGGCGAAATGGGCGTCGAGCCAATCGAGGAACATCGTCCAATCGCGCGTCGTCGAGCCATGATTGCCCGGCCGGATGTAAAAGGCCAGATCGGCCTTCAGATCGGTGTGCCGCATGTCCGTCTGGTGCAGGCCCTGGGCGCCCATCAGGCGATACACCGGCGTCGCATCGCGCGCGGCGCGGAAGGCGCTTTCGGGATCGGCCCAGCCGTCGGACCGCGCGCCGGTCAAAAGGATCGGCCGCGGCGCCGCAAGCGCGATCAGCAGATGCTGGTCGACCGGCAGCTGATCCTCTTTGCCCGCGTAATCCTTGAAACCCGGCGCGAACCAATACGGATAGGACTTGGTGATCTGCGCCACGCTCTCGCCGCGCGCCGAGCGCGTCAGGGCCGCGCCGCCGCGTCCAGACTGGTGCGCGATGGCCCCGGCGATCCGCGGATCGAACGCCACAGCGATGAGCGCGTCCTTGCCGTTGCGCGAGTGCCCCCACACGATCATGCGCTTCGCATCGAAGCGCGCGTCGGCCGAGAGCACGTCGACAGCGCGCGAATAGGTCCAGGCCCATACCATCAGGGCGCCCGGCCGGGGGCTCTTGCCGCCGGACAGACGCTGCAAAGCGGGCTCGGAATCCTTGCTGTCGGCGGCGACGTCGCCCGCATAGAATTCGGCGAGCGCATAACCGCGCTTCAGCACGCGCTCGATCGGCGGCCCGGAGATGTACTTGCCGAGAATGGCCTCCACCAGCCAGTCCATCTTGCCGCTCTCGCAGCCCTCGTAAAGCTTGGTCAGGGCCGGTGCGATCTCCCGGGGCCTGCGATGGAACAGCGCCCGGTTGCCGCAGAAATTCTGGGCGATGAGAATGGGCAGTGGCCCCTTGGCGCCCTTGGGCGTGAAAACCAGCATGTTGAAAGCCAGCGGCGGCGCGCCGTCCACGCCCGCGTCGGAGACCTGCACTGTCCATTGCTCCACATCGGCGAAGCTGCGGGTCTCAGGCAGATCGAGCTGCGTCCGCGCAACAATTCTGGCGGGGTAAGGCGCGGGCTCGACGCCATAGATCAGATCCTGAAAGCGCTGGCGCAGCAAAGGCGCGCGCCGGTCCGTCCAGTCCTGCGGCGTTTTGACCACCGGGTCGCTTTCGAACGCCGCCAGCGCCGGCGGCGACGCGAGGCTAGCGCTCGCTTTTCCCGGCGCTTTTTCCAGAAACAGGCTGACGCAGCCGCCAAGGCCCACGCACAGGCACAAAGCGAGGCTGAAAAGCTTCAGAAAATTGAAGAACCGCACCGGAGGCCTCTTTCCTGAAAGTCCTAGCACGCCGCACCGCCGGCGCTGAAGCGGCGCGTGGGCGCTGCAATGCAATCTGGCGCTTTAAATTTGACAGACAGGCGCTTTGGCGTTGGATGAGCGCCGTTAAAAACAGGAGGAGCGCCGCTATGGCCGAAAAGAAGCTGCATCCGGAAACCCTCGCTCTGCACGCCGGGTGGCGGGCCGATCCCGCAACCGGAGCGGTTGCGCCGCCCATCTATCAGACGACCTCCTACCAGTTCCGGGACACCCAACACGCCGCGAACCTGTTCGGACTGGCCGAACTCGGGAACATCTATACGCGGTTGATGAACCCGACGACCGACATTCTGGAAAAGCGCATTGCGGCGCTGGAAGGCGGCGTGGCGGCGGTGGCGACGGCTTCGGGACAAGCGGCGACGGCCTTCTCGATCCAGAACCTTGCGCGCGCCGGCGATAATATCGTCGCCTCGACGGACCTTTACGGCGGCACCTGGAATCTGTTCGCCAACACGATGAAGGACATGGGCATCGAGGTGCGCTTCGCCGACCCTCTGGACCCCGAAAACTTCCGCCGCCTCACTGACGATAAGACCCGCGCCTATTACGCCGAAACCCTGCCGAACCCGAAACTGGAGGTGTTTCCCATCCAGGAAGTCGCCGACATCGGCCGGCCGCTCGGCGTTCCGCTGATCATGGACAACACCGCCGCGCCGCTTCTGTGCCGGCCGCTGGATCACGGCGCCGCGATCGTGATGTATTCGACCACGAAATATCTGGGGGGCCACGGCACCTCGATCGGCGGCATGATCGTGGACGGCGGCAATTTCGACTGGGAGGCTCATGCCGCGCGCCAGCCGCTCCTGAACACGCCGGACCCGTCCTATCACGGCGCGGTTTGGACGCAGGCGGTGAAGCCGCTGGGACCGATCGCTTACGCGATCCGCCTGCGCGTGATCCTGCTGCGCGATCTCGGCGCGGCGATGTCGCCCTTCAACGCCTTCCAGTTCCTGCAAGGCGTGGAGACGTTGCCGCTGCGCATGCCGCGCCATTGCGAAAACGCGCAGGCCGTCGCGACCTATCTCTCCAAGCGCAAGGGCGTGACCAAGGTCATCCATCCTTCGCTGCAAACAGGGCTTCAGGAAAAGCGCGCCGAGAAGTATCTGTGCGGCGGCTATGGCGGCCTGCTGGGCTTTGAACTCGCGGGCGGCGTCGAGGCCGGCCGCAAGTTCATCGACAAGCTGCAGCTCTTCTATCACGTCGCGAACATCGGCGACGCCCGCAGCCTGGCGATCCACCCCGCCTCCACGACCCATTCCCAGCTTTCGCCCGAAGAACAGCTCAAAACCGGCGTGACGCCCGGCTACATCCGGCTGTCGGTCGGGCTGGAGCATATCGACGACATTATCGGCGACATCGAACAGGCCCTGCAGGCCGCGGGCGTCTGATCCACGCACGGAACCGTGTCCCGGAACGCGCGTTCGAAAAATATGCGCAAGAAAGCTTACAGGCGTTCGTTCTGGGACAGGCGGCTCGATCGGGCGGCGCGAAAATCCTGGATTCCGGCGCCGTTCCCATGGCTCAGCCTCGCCGTGGGGACGGCGGCCGGCGTTCTGTTCGCCTACGCCGTACAGGATACGGGATATCTGTCCGCAACCGTGATGCTGGACCGCCTGGGCCAGGCGCTGGTTCTGGCGCTCGGTTAATACGGGCCGTCCGTCCCGGTTGAGGGACGGAACTGGCGGCCAGGATCGGCGTTGTCGCCGCATGGCTGATATCTTTCTCTCCTATTCCCACTTTGATCGCTCCAAGGCCCGCGAGGTCGTGGCGGCGCTGGAAGAGGCCGGGTACAGCGTCTTCTGGGACCAGGCCACGCCGTCCGGCTCCGACTGGAACACATGGATTCGGGATCAACTCACCCAGGCGCGCCTCTGCGTGACCCTATGGTCCAAAACCTCGGTCAATTCGCGCAACGTCATCCATGAATCGACGATCGCTCTGGAGGAAGGCAAGTTCCTGCCCGTCATGATCAACAATCTGCGCGCCGAACAATTTCCGATGGGGTTCTACACCACGCAGGCGGTGGATTCGCGCGGACGATCGGCGACGTCGCTCGCCCGGATCTTGAACGCGGTGCGTGCCAGACTGCCCGGCGATTCCGGCGGAGTCCCGCCGGAGACGCCTGCCGTCGCGTCGGTTCACGTGTTGTATCCCCAGCGGCGCAGCCGCGGCGGCGTTATGACGGCGCAAACGGCGACGGCGTCGCTGCAGACCGTGGCGCCCGCCATCGCAGGCGTGCTGGCGGCGTACGCGCTTCTGGCCGGCGCCGGCTACGCCCCGTCCGCGATGGCGGACATCGGCTCGTATTTTTCGGCCGAAGCGCACGCGATGGCGGAAATCCGATAGCGCCCGCCGCGGTTAACGCCCCCTCTCCAACTACCGCCGATTTGATGCGTTCAGGCGCAGAGACCTTAACGACCGCCTGTTAAGCAATGCAGCGTTGGCCGCGGGCCAGGGAGCCGATTGCATGACCGCTGCAGCGTGTCTTCAAATCCTCATCAGCCAGAAACGCATTGATGCGCTGGGCGATGTGCGCTCTGCGGTGGCGCGCGTGTCGAACGCCTATCTGGATGCGCAATGGTCCTGGCCAAGGCGCTATGTCGAGATTTCGCCGACCGTTTACATTCTATCGGACCCGTATGCGCCAAATCTCCATTCGCCTGACGTGGAGCGCCTGGCGCAAGGCCTGCAGGCGCGCTTGTCCGGTCAGGAAGACAGGGGGGAGATCGAAATCGCGCTGTTCGAAGGCGCCCAGTCGGACGCCATGCGCTTTGCGGTGCTGTCGCTGAACGATGTCGCGGAGATCCTGAACGCCGAAAGCGGAGAGACTTTCGGCTTGGCCGGCCGCATCACGCGCGTTAGCCGGCAAGGCATCGAGATCGTCAAGATAATGGAGCCCGCGGACGAACCGGAAACCCGGGCGGACGCTGCAAGGAAGGGCGCGCCACCCATCCGCATCCAGTTCCGCGGCGTGTACCTCACCGCGAAACAAAATTTCGTCGCCAGCATCGCGTCACGATGGAACGTCCGGGACCGCAGCCCGCAAAGCATTCTGAGCGGACCGGGTCACTACCCCCTGGATCAGGAACGCTTTGACCTTGAGACGTTGAACGCCTTGCTCGACGCGTATCCTGCGGCCACCTCCGCCCCCGGCTTGGTCCATTTGCCCCTGAGCTACACGAATCTGTGCCGGCGCGGCGTGGCGGCCCGATACGCAGGCTACCTCTCGAAGCTCGAAAGCTGGAGCCAGGAAATGCTGGTGGCGCAGGTCTATGACGTGCCGCGCCTTCCCAGACCCTCGGCGCTCATGGACATCGCGAAATTGCTCGCTCCGCATTTCGGCGCCATCGATCTCATGATCACCGACCCGGAGACCGAGTTCGTCGGCCTGAAGCCCGGTTTGGCGCGCAGCATCACGCTGTCGCTGCCGAACGGCGACGAAGTGCTCCGGGAATCCGCGATCCGCCGTTTTCTTTCACGCAAGAGCGAATTCCGCGACGCCAAGGTATGGCCGATCGTTGGCAATGTGCGCACCCGCCGCGAAATGCAATTCTGCAATTCCGCCGGCTGCATGCTGATGCATGGCCCGGGCGTCACCGGCATTCTGGATGCGCCGGCCCCCACTGGAACATTTCCGCTGACGGCGCTGCCGATGACGACGGAATCCTTCGGCGCTTCCCCGGCGGTGGCGCCGGACATCCCCCTCGATCTGGCGTCCCCGCCACTTGAGGCCGCGACAGCCTGAATCGCGGCCGCGGCCTAAACCCAGAGCGGCAGAAATTGCCTCTTGCGCTTGGGGCCTTTCCTCGATTCTAGTGACTTTTCCGCAGGGGCGCGGGGCCCCTTCGTATTCCGAAAATTGCCAATGAAACTGCCGCTGAACCAAATCCTGTCCGGCGATTGCCTGGAGATTCTGCCAACCCTGCCAAAGGCTTCGGTGGATCTGGTGTTCGCGGACCCGCCCTATAACCTGCAATTGGGCGGCGGCCTGACCCGCCCCGACCACTCGACAGTGGCCGGCGTCGACGACGCCTGGGACCAGTTCGAAGACTTCAAAGCCTATGACGATTTCTGCCGCGCCTGGCTCTCGGAATGCCGCCGCATCCTGAAGCCGGACGGCGCGATCTGGGTGATCGGCTCCTATCACAACGTGTTCCGGCTGGGCGCGATCCTGCAGGACCTCGGCTTCTGGATTCTGAACGACGTGGTCTGGCGCAAAACCAATCCGATGCCGAACTTCCGCGGCCGCCGGCTGCAGAACGCGCACGAAACGCTGATCTGGGCCGCCCGCTCCAAGGACAGCCGGCCCACCTTCAATTACGAAGCCTTGAAAGCGGCCAATGAGGATACGCAGCTGCGGTCCGACTGGCTGTTTCCGATCTGCTCGGGCGGTGAGCGCCTGAAGGATTCCAAGGGTAAAAAGGCGCATCCGACGCAAAAGCCCGAAGCCCTGCTGCATCGCGTGCTGAACGTATCCTCGCGCCCCGGCGATGTGGTCCTCGATCCGTTCTTCGGCGTCGGCACGACAGGCGCGGCCGCCAAGCGCCTGGGCCGCGATTATATCGGCATCGAGCGGGAAACCGCTTACCTGAAGGCCGCCGCCGAACGCCTCAAGTCCGTGCAGCCGCTGGACGCCGAAGCGCTCGAAGTGCTGAAGCCGAAGCGCGAAGAAGCCCGCGTGCCCTTCGCCACCATTCTTGAGCAGGGCCATGTGCGCGCCGGCGCCACGCTCTATTGCCCCAAGGGCGACCGCACCGCGCGTGTACGCGCCGACGGCACGCTGAAATCCGGCGACAATGAAGGCTCGATCCACCGCGTCGGCGCTGCCGTGCAATCGGCTCCCGCCTGCAACGGCTGGACGTTCTGGCATGTGAAGGAACGCGGCGGAAAGCTCGTCCCGCTGGACCACTACCGCCGGCGCGTGCGGGCGGAGCTGGGGCTGAGCTGAGCTGAGCGCGCCGCGGCGCTTCCGGATCATTAAAATCCTAAGCATCTGCGATCGCGCTAATTAATGCCCTCGCGCGATGCTGTAAGAGAGGAAAGACCTCCCTCGGCAAGAGTGGGAGCGCGAGCCATGACGGCCGCAGCATGCATGCAGATTCTTATCGGCAACGGGCGCATCGCCCCGTCCAGTGAAATATTGTCGACCGTCGCGAAAGTGACGAACGCGTTTCTGGAAGGCCGCTGGTCCTGGCCAAAGCGTTATCTGGAGATCAACGCGGTCTCTTTCATGCTGACCGACCCGGCGGCCCGCGCGCTCAATTCAAAGGAAGTGCAAGCCCTCTCCGCCGAACTTCAAATGCGATTATTCGGGAAGGGCGAGCACGGCGACGTCGAACTCGCGCTGTTCGAAGGCTCCGCCGATGACGCCCGAAAGTTCGCTCAGCTGAACGTCGAAGATTTGCGCCTCATCCTGAACGCCGAAAATCAGGAAAGCCTCGGGCTGCATGGACGCATTCTGCGGGTCAAAGGCGATCGCATCGAAGTCGCCAAGAATATGCAGGATGAAGGCGACCTGGAAATCTGGGACGACGCGCTCGAGGCCCTGGACGCGCAAAACGTCAAGCTGCGCATCATCTTCCGCGGCATCTATCTCACGCCGAAACAGCAATTCGTCGGCAGCATCGCGTCGCGCTGGAGTTCGAAAGACCGGGAACTGCAGAGTATTCTGAACGGCCCCGCTTATTATCCGCGGGACCATGAGAATTTCGATCGCGAAACAATCGACGCCCTGGTCGCTGAATACCCGGATTCGAATGACGTGCCCGCGATGATTCATCTTCCGGTCAGCTACACGAACCTGACGCGGCGCAACGCCCGGGCGCGTTACCATGAATTTTTCCAGCCATTGTTGAATTGGCGCAGGGAATTGCTGGTCGCGGAACTGTATGACGCGCCGCGCGCGCTCAATCACGTCGCTTTATTGGAAGCGAAGCAATTTCTCGCGCCCTATTTCGGCGCGTTGGATTTGCTGATCGCCGATCCCGAAACCGACTTCAAAGCGCTGGAGAGTGGGATCGCCCGCAGCGCAACCCTGGCCCTCTCGAACGACGACGAAGCGATGCGCGACGCCGCGATCCGCCGGTTCATGAGCCAGAAGCAATTGTTTCGCGCCAAGCACATCTGGCCCATGGTCGCTAACCTGCGCTCGCGTCATGAAATGCAGGTCTGCAATTCCGCAGGCGCGTTGTTCCTGCACGGCCCCGCCGTTTCGAACATCCTTGAGAAGCCGGTCGCCATGGCGAACTATCTGCTCTCCGGCCTGCCCCTGACGGCGCAACCCGCGGTGCAAAGTACGCCGGCCTATAGCGCACCGGCGCCCGAAATGGCCGAAGAAGCCGCGATCTGAAAAGGCTGCCCCGGACGCGGCGCTAATTCAAATCAGCCAACGCGCCCCTCAAGTCCCGCAAGGCCCCCGCGCAATCGCCGCTGAAGCTCGCGCCGTGCATCAGCGCGAGCGTGCGCGGTTGAAGCCCGGCCAGACGCTCCAGCACCGCGCCTGTGTTCGGCGCCATGGCCATGGCGCGGAACATCTGTTCCGCCGCGACGGCTGGCCCGACTATGTCGCTTTGCGTGATCGGCGGCGCTTTGCCGACATGCGCGAACAGATCGCCGCACAGCAAGGTTTGATCCGTCTCCTCAAAGAAAGCGCCGGCCTCCCAGCCGTGCGGCACATGCGGCGTATAGAGGAAACGTAGCCGCTTTCCGCCGATGTCCAGAACTTCATCATCGGCCAGCGCGCGCGGTGTGCGATCGGCCAGATCGTTCAGAGAAACGTTGCAGGCGACCTGTCCGTGCACCACTCGCGCATTGGGCGCGGCGGCGAGCCATTGGTTCATGGCGCCGCTTTCGTCCGCCTCGACATGGCCGAAACTGATCCAGCGCAGCGACGCAAGTTCGATCACGCGGCGCAACGCGTCGGCGATCAACGGAAACATGGCGCGATGCCCACAATGATAAAGCATCGGCTCTTCCGCGCGGATCAGGAACTGGTTGAAGGTGAAGCCGTGCGGCGATACTTCGGGCACGAAAGTTGAAAAGCGGAACACGTTTTCCGCGATTTCTTGGGTTTCCGTCTGCATCAGTGGTCTCCTGACTATTTGTCGTCGTCCTCCACATGCACGGCGTGCATCACGCGATGCAGCACAGGCGCAAGGAACAGACCCGTCGCGGCCACCACAACAAGGCCGCACAACAATGCGTAACAACCGGCGAACAATTTTCCGGCGTCGGATTTCATCGCGTCCACCGGTCCCATGCCGCCCAGCAGCATCGCCGCGTTCAGGAACGCATCGAGCCAGCGCATGTGTTCGATCAGGTGATAGCCGGCCATGCCGAGCGCCAGCACCACACCGATCAACACCCACGACGCCGCCAGGTTTCGCGCCAGGCGTCCCGCAAATTGCGCCGTGCTGGCCAGCGGTTCGCTGCGATGCTCGAAACGAAACAGCGCCATGGACTTTCCCCTCTTGCTTGAGGGACAGGACTCTAATCCGCCACGGACCGGCGGCAAGCTGTTTGCGCGCCGCCGAATCCGTGCGCCGCGATCAGGCGGGCTGAAGGAAAGCGATGCCGTGGCGCGCGGCGGTTTCACCGATCACTTCCGGAACGATCTCGCCCTTCAGGCGATGGTCGATTTCGCTAAAGAATTCATGCGCGGCGATTCCGGGCGACACGACGACGAGGGCGCGCGCTGGCGAGTCGCCGTTATTGCAGAAACCGTGCGCCCCGCCGGCCGGCAGATACACAAAATCGCCCGGCCCGCCTTTGATTTCTCCGTCAGGCGTCGAGAACGTGATCTGCCCTCCCAGCACATAGAAGAATTCGGAATCCTGCGCGTGACGATGCATGGGCGGTCCCGAGCGCGGCGGCATGGTGATCTCCAGCGCCAGAAATGCGGCTTTGTCGTCTTGCGGCGATACTTTTGTAATGTGGGTTGCGCCCAGAATATTGTGCCGGATTCCTTCACCGGCGGGCACAAATATAGCGTCAGCATACCGCATGGGTTTGCTCCTTTCAGTTTCTCAAGAAGAATCGGCGCTTCGATGAGCGGTCCCGTCGCGCCGGAACGGGTGCGCGTTTTGCGCGCCGCTAGACGCGCGTGACGTGGAACGGCGCGCCCGCCATGGTCTCCAGCTCCTCGACGATGGTCGATTGCGCGATTTCCTGCTCGATCGCTGCGCCGAGCGTGCGGGCGTTGTGCGCAAGAGCCGCATCCTCGATCAGAGCGCGCAGCGCTGCGCCGATAGCCTGCGTTGGAGAGGCGGCGTCGAGCCAAAGCCCCGCGCCCGCCTCAACCACGCGCGCGGCATTGTCGTGCTGGTCGCGGCCATGCGGCATGACCAGAACGGGCAGTCCGTGACGCAGCGCACGGATAACCGTGCCGTGTCCGCCATGCGTGACGACGGCCGAAGCGTGCGGCAACACCGCATCGTGCGGCGCGCTGTGCACGATCACCGTATTGCCGGCGGCGCGCACCTCATGCGCCTCGATCGATCCGCCCAAAGTCACCAGCAAACGCACCGGCAGATCCGCCGCTGCGTCGATCACGCGCTGCAGCGCGCCGGCATGATTTTGGAACGTCGTGCTAAAGCTCGTCAGGATCAGCGGCCGTGCGTCGTCGGCGGCCCAGGGCGATTCCCATTCCCGCATCCAGGATTGGGCGCCCAGAAGCGGGCCTGCGTAGCGCACGTCGCCCGGCATGGATTGCGCGTTGAAGTCGAAAGCGCGCGCCGACGCGACGAAGGTGGGCGCGCTGCTCCACACATCGAACATATGCTCCAGCGCGGTGAGGCCCAGCGCCGTGCGCGCACGATTCACCGCCGGGAGTCCGTGGTCGAAAATCTCGATCACGCCTCGCGCGATCTGCGCCTGCTCCGCGCGCTCGGCGTCCGAACGCGCCGGGCGCAAACCCATGCCCATGGGCACGGCGCCAGGAACCGGCGGAAAGAGCGGGTTGCAGGCCAGCCAGACATATTTTTGTCCCGCGGCTTCACAGCCGACGCCCGCGCCGACCACAAAATCGATGCAGATCGCGAGGTCCGCCGGGCGGCGGCGCAATTCATCCATTACGTCCTGCGCGGCTTCCAGAGCGGGTCCGCAGAATACGCCGTCGATCCAGCGCTTCAGGCCATCTGGCCCGGGCGCCTCCCAGTCGCGGCAGTGATCGGTGTGGCGCGAGCGATCCGTACGGTTCGGCGCCCGCGTCCAGGGAATGAATTCCACCCCCACCGCCTCCGTTTCCGAACGATTGGCTTCGTCGCTCATCATCCGGACGCGGTGACCGCGCGCCAGAAGCTTTTCTGCAAGCGCCAGAAACGGGCCGATCGATCCGCCGCCCTCGAAATTCGTGAGCAAGAATTCGCGCACGCCCGCATTGGCATGAAGCATCTTCATGACCTCTCTCCCTTATTTTGCACGGAGCCATCCGCCCCGCGACTGCTTTTTCGCTGAAATCGAACCTTTAAGGACGCCGTCGCCGCGGCTGCGTCAGCCCCGCGACAAGGGCCGCGAGGCCGCCAAGACTCCGCGCCTGCGCCATGGCCTGCACATAGACCTGCGCCGGGCGATCGTCGAAATCGGCAATCCGATGCTCCGTACCCGGGCGATATCGGCTCCGGCGCATTTTGCGCTCTGTCATTTTGATTTCTCCCACGGTTTTTCGCCGTCCAGCGCTCCGGCGAGCAATTGAAAGACGATCTTGCGATAAGCGGCCAGATCGCGGCCCATATCCACGCGGATGAGACGCCACAGATACAGATCCGTCGCCGCGACCAGCGCATCCAGCCGCGCCTCGCGCGCCTTGGGCGGAAGCGGCGTCAGCCATTCCGCGAACTTTTCGGACAGCCATTTCCGGTGTCCGGCCCGGCCGAAATCAGCGCTTCTCTTGAGCGCGGGATAGCGATCCTCCTGCGCCAGAAACCGCATGACCAATGCGCCGCCTTTTTCATAATCGCCGATCAGGGCCTCGATGGCCTTCTTGATGTCGCCGTCAGGGCTATCCCGGCGCGACAAAACTTCCTGGCCAAAACCCGCGCTTGCGGCGTCGACGACGCCGTCCTTGCCGCCGAAACGGCGGATCAGCGTCTGCACCGTCACGCCCGCGTCGTGCGCCAGGGATTCCAGCGTGATCTCGTCGAACCACTGGGTCTCCGCGCGCGCCAGGAAGGCGTCGGTGATCCGCCGGCCGGTGGCCTCGGCGGCTTCGGCGCGGACGCCCTGGCGATAGGCGCGCTTTTCGGGGGCGGGCTTTGTTTTCATGTAACACCTACTAACATGAAATTACGGCTGCGCAAGTTTTATTTTAGTCTCACTAACACTAAATTGCGGCACTGGCGGGCGGCGCCGGCCCAGCGCCCAAAAAGGGAGGACGAAGCGACGGACGCAGCCCCCCTCGCGCGTGGAACCAAAGAATGGCTATAGTCGCGGCGGCGTATGAGTCCGGGCCGGGCCTACATCTGGGGGTGAGTGATGCAGTTGAAGAACACCAAGGCCGCCTATGGGTGGGTGGCGATCGCGTTGCATTGGATTTCCGTCGTGGGAATTTTCATGCTGTATTTCTCCGGCGACGAAGCCGGCGAAGCGAAAACCCGCGAAGCGATGCTGCCGCTCGTGACCTATCACATCTCGCTCGGCGCCTGTTTCTTCTTGTTCCTCGCCTCGCGCGTGATCTGGAGCTTCACGCAGCCCAAGCCCGAAACCCTCTCGCCCAGCAAGCTCGATGTCGTGGCCAAGGGCGTGCAACACCTTTTCCTCGCGATGATCGCGCTGATGATCATTTCCGGCCCGATGATGGTTTTTTCGAACGGCTATCCGATCAAGGCGTTCGACCTCTTCACGATCCCCTCGCCCTTCAGCACCCCGAACAAGGGCCTGCACGAAGCGATGGAATTCATCCACGGCAATGTGCGCAAGCTGTTCTGGCCGCTGCTGATCCTGCACCTGCTCGGCGTCGGCAAGTCCCTGATCATCACCAAGGACCGTACGCTGCAACGCATGCTGTGGGTGAAGAAGGAAGGCTAGGCGCTAAAACTTTTTTGGATTGCGGAAGCGCGCCTTTGAAAGAAGGCGCGCTTCTTTTTAGCAATCCACCCGCGCCCAGCGCGCATGCGCGAACGGCGCGATCAGCGGCGCCATCAGAGCCGCGTTCAGATCCGCCATGGCGCTGAGATGCGCCAAAACCGGCGCCTCGTCCTCGGCCTTCAGCGTTTCGATCAATGCGATCAGATCGCGGCGGCCCGATTCCAGATCCGTCACCCGCCGCCCCAGAAGATCGCCGAGGCCCGCGCGCTCCTGCGCCGCGACTTCGGCGCCGTGACGCTCCCGCCGATCGAGATACCGCGCGACATTGGCGTGACCGCTGGCCATGAATTTGGCGAACGGGTCCTGCAATTGCGGAACCACGAAGGATTCGATTTGTCTGGCGAGCACGCCGCCCAGCGAGTCTTCCCGCTCTGGAAATTCCGGCAGCGCTCTGGGCGCCGCATCGCCGGAAGCTTCGCGCATGGCCTGACAAGTGTGCAGATCGACGAAAGCCCGATAGCCGAGATTAAGCGGGATGGGCGTCTGCCAGTCGAGCACTTCGGCCAGCTTCGCCAGCGCCTGGACCGACCGCACCAATTGATGAATTTTATAATATTCGATCTTCGTGCGATCGAGTTCGACGCCAGCGCATTCGGCGTAATGGCGGAAATAGGGCGTCAGATCGCCGCCTGAGCTCGGATAGAAAAAGTCCCGCACCCAGATATTGCCGAGATCCTCCAGCGGGTCGCCGTAATGCGCCCATTCCCAATCGACGACAGCGGTCACCTTCGCGGTTTGCGGATCATAGAGGAAATTGGCGGGGCCGGTGTCCCCCTGCAACAGCACGGTGCGCTCGACGCGCGCGGGCGCGTGATTGATCAGCCAGCGTTTGCCGAAGGCGGCCAGCACGTCGGTCTTGCAGATGGAGACCGGATAAAGCTGCGGCTCCTCCACCGCCTCAATCTCCAGAAGCGAATGCTCCAGCGGCGTGCGCGGGATTTGGAACTCCGCCAGATCGAGCCCTTGAATGTCTATGCGATGCAGCGCCGCGAGTATTTCCATGAAATGCCGCATCACGCCATCTTGCACGGCGCGATCCTCGCGGTTGAGCTCCGCAAGGCCCGGCGCGAAGGATTGCAGCATGGCGCCATGCTCGTCGTTCCAGCCCACGAAGCGCTGTGCGGGTACGCCATGATCGGAAAGCGCCTTGATCAAATACGCTTCGCGGCGCAAATTGCGGGTTGACCCTCTGCCCTCCGCCAGCGCGCGATCGATGCGCAGAAAATAGCGCTCAAGGGCGCCTTGCGGCGTGCGCACCTCGACGTTCCAGGCTTCGCGCCGCGCGGTGTGCCGCGCGATCGATTGAATCTCTCCGCCAGCCGCGGACGCGATCCACGCCAGCAAGGATTGCGGCAAAGCATTCACTTCCGCCATAGGCGTCGCCTCCCTTTTATGCCGGCGCTTTCTACGAGGCCGGGCGCAGCACTCTATTGACGCGCGTAGCGGAGGAAAAGAGGCGGGGTCGCATGAATCACTTCACCGCCGCCGCCGCTTTCCTGAACACCGTCGGCAAGCCCGCTTTGCCAAGATCATCCAGATCCGCAACCGGCGCGCCTTTCGGCAATCGTCCGCTGGCGGAATAAACCTGCAGGCGCAGTTCGAAATGCGTGAAGACGTGGCGGACTTCGCCGCTGGGCTTCCAATCCGCCTTCGCGGGTGCGGCTGCAAAGATCCCCTTCTCATCGAGTTTGGCTTCGCCCCACACCGTACCCGGCAGACCCAGCATGCCGCCCAGCAGCCCGTGCGGCGGGCGCCGCTCCAATAGCAGCTTTCTTCCCTCGACCAGCGCGAAGGCCGCGCCGTAACGCACCGGGCGCTTGGTCTT
>CAYNCS010000020.1:0-30008 GCA_964395875.1 uncultured Caulobacteraceae bacterium
GCCGTCGAGGCGCCCGCGCAGACCTCCGCGCCTGCATCGTCCGCGCCGGCGGCGGACGCCGCGCCGGGCGAACCGGGCATCTGACGGAAAGAATTAAAGCGTTTCGAGAACCCGCTCCGGCTTTTCTCCCCGCTTCAAGACCGCAATGCGGGCTTGAGGCAGAAAACGTGTGAGCGTGTCCACCACGGAGTCCGTCGGCGGATGTTCGCCGCGGCTTTCATTTACGATGATCGACGCAAGTTCGGCGTTGCGCGACTTCAGCGCCTCCACCGCCGTCAGCGTATGACTGATCGCGCCAAGGTACGTGCCGCTCACCAATAAAACGCGGGCGCCGAGCGCGGAAAGAAGGTCGAGGCTGGTGTTTTTCGGCGTCAGCGGACTCATCAAACCGCCCGCGCCTTCGATCAGCACCATAGCGCCCTGCGGCGCGCAGCGCACGTGCGCACGGGTCCAGTCCAGCAGCGCATCGAACTGCACCGAGCGCCCTTCCAGATGCGCGGCCATATCCGGCGAGAGCGGCGCCTTGAAACGCCAGGGCGAAATCGCATTGACGTGCGCTTCGTCCAGCGGGTGCTGCAGCGCCTCAAGAAACTTCGCCGTGTCTGTTTCGGCGAAAGCGGGGTCGGCGATTTCGGGCGCGCCGGATACGATCGGCTTCAGCGCCACCACCTTCTGGCCGCGGGCCTTGCCGGCCCGGATCAGTCCCGCGCTGACATAGGTCTTGCCGACGTCCGTACCCGTACCCGCGACGAATATGAGCTGTTTCATGACTTGCCCTCCAGCAAATCCGGCGCGGCCTGCGCCAGCGCCTCGGCCAACGCGTCGACCTCTTCTTCCGTATGCGACGCGGAGAAGGCGATGCGAAGCCGCGCCGTGTCTTTTGGCACAGTCGGCGGACGGATCGCGACCACGAGAAAGCCCTGCTCCTGCAGCGCTTGCGACAGCGCCAGCGCGCGCGCCGCATCGCCGACGATGAACGGCACGATGGCGCTTTGCGCTTCGGGCAGATTCAGCCGCCGCGTCAGGCGCCGCGCCAGTTCAAGCGCGCGCGCGCCACGCTCCGGCTCGGCCCGGACGATGTCGAGCGCGGCGATGGCGGCGCCCGCCGAGGCCGGCGGCAAACCTGTGGAAAATACGAAGCTGCGGGCCTGATTGCGCAGCAACTCCGCCGCCGGCGCCGAAGTGCAAACGTAGCCCCCATACGACCCAAGGGCCTTGGACAGCGTGCCCATTTCCAGCGGCGCGTAGACGTCCGGCTGCACGACGCCGATCCCGTGCGCATCGTCGATCAGCGTCCAGGCATCGAAACGCTCGGCCAGCGCCAGCAACGCCGCTTCCGGCGCGCGGTCGCCGTCCATCGAGAACACGCGCTCGGTGAGGATCAGCACACGGCGGAATCGCTTGCGCTGCGCGGCGAGAATGCTTTCGAGTTCCTCGAGGTCGTTGTGCTTGAAACGCAGAATGCGCGCGCCGGAAAGCCGTGCGCCCGCCGCCATGCAGGAATGGCAAAGTTCATCGAGCAGAACGAGATCGCTTGCTTCGGTCAGCGCCGGCACAACGCCCGTATTGGTCAAATAGCCGCTGCCGAACACCACAGCGGCTTCGGTTTTCTTGAAGGCCGCCAGCCTCGCCTCCAATTCGCCGAGCAACGGGTGATCGCCCGTCACCAGCCTGGACGCCGCGGCGCCCGCGCCATAAGTCCGGAGCGCTGCAATTCCGGCCGCGATCACGCGCGGGTCCTGCGCCAGCCCCAGATAGTCGTTGCATGAAAAGGAGATGAAGCTTCGCCCGTTCCGCTGGACGCGGACGCCTTGGCGCGTGGTCGGCGTCAGCGTGCGGCGCAGATTTTGCGCCTCCAGCGCGGAGAGCCTCTGGGCTGCAAAGTCGTCCAGGCTTTTCATCGGGCCAAAAGCGCCCGCCCCGGCCCGCCTGTCAATTGCGAACGGGCGGCCCTAAGCCCGAAACGCAAGAAGCGCCCCCGCGTGAACGAGGGCGCTCCTCCAAAATGCGAATAGGGCGATGAGCGATTAAGCGTGCCCGACCTGGCCTTTCGGCCGGCCGGAGCGCCAAAGCGCCGACCAATCCCGCCACATGTCTGCAATACGCGGCATCGCCACGTCGCAAACCACATTGCCTGTCGGCGCCCAGCGCTGCGTGAGCGCAAAAACGCCAAGGCTCGCGAAGAGACCCAAGGCTTGCGCCGCCAGGCAGGCGATCAGAACGAACGCCGTCATCCCCAACGCCCATGGTGCGGCCACCAACGCCAAGCCAATACGAAGAATGTGCAGCACGGGATTTTCCGTCATCGCATCTCCTCCCCCGGGAGCGTTTCCTTACGAACGCCCTCTCGTGGAGGAAATGTGACACCGCTCGAAAAGACATTGCAAGTGAAATGTCAGGCAGGAAATGCGGTTTTGCGCCCTGTTTGCAGTGCAATATGAGCAAATGCGCAGGATTTTACTTCTGAACGTGCGGCTTATCTTGAATCGTTCGCAAATAGGCGATCAGCGCGTCCACACCCTTCGGATTGATTTGAAACTCCGGCATGGGATGCGCGATCTGCATGCCCGCGATCAGATCGTCCTGCAGGTTTTTTTCTCCATAGAGGGAAAGCACACTCCGGAAAGGCGGCGCATCAGGATTGGGACTGTCGCCGAATGAGCCGACCGCGTGGCACGCGGCGCAATGCGCATCCGCGATGTCGCGGCCGTCGCTGATCAGCGCGGCGTCGTCGGCGGTTTGCTTTTGCCCCGCGCAGCCCGCCAGCGCGCTCGCCAACAAGATCAATCCGGCCGCTTTCCCAAACCGCATCAACGTTCCTCCCACCGAGTCGCAGCTTATAATACCGTAGCAAACGGGCTCATTTGCGGCGACGCAAGATCGCCGCCTTGACAAGCTGGCGCCGCCTGCTGAAACGCACTTATGACAGACAAACAGATATCCGCACATCTCTGGCGGCCCTATTCGCAGATGAAGACCGCCATCCAGCCCATGCGCGCCGCGCGCACCGACGGCGCGCGTATCCTGCTGGAAGACGGGCGCGTTTTGATCGACGGCATGTCCTCCTGGTGGACGGCCTGTCACGGCTACAATCATCCGCACATCCGCGCGGCGGTCGCCGAACAACTGGAGCTGATGCCGCACGTAATGTTCGGCGGCCTGAGCCATGCGCCGGCGGAGCGCCTCGCCGCACGGCTCGCGGCATTGGCGCCTGGCGATCTGGACCACGTGTTCTTCTCTGATTCAGGCTCTGTGTCGGTCGAAGTCGCCATGAAAATGGCGGTGCAATACTGGCTCAATAAAGGCCTGCCGAACCGCACGCGCTTCATCGCGTTTCGCGGCGGGTATCACGGCGACACGCTGGGCGCGATGTCGGCGTGCGATCCCGATGAAGGCATGCACGCGCATTTCGGCGCATTCATCCCGCAGCAGATTTTCGCCGATTTGCCGACCGATCCGCAGCGCCTGAAGGCGCTGGAGCAATTGCTCGATCAGCACCGCGAGGAATTGGCCGGGGTCCTGATTGAACCTCTGGTGCAAGGCGCCGGCGGCATGCGCATGCATGCGCCGGAAACATTGAGGGCCGTAGCGGCCGCGGTGCAGGGCCGCGGCGAATTGCTGATCGCCGATGAAGTGTTCACCGGCTTTGGCCGCACGGGAACGATGTTCGCCTGTGAACAGGCGGGCGTCACGCCAGACATCATGTGCCTCTCCAAGGCGCTGACCGGCGGCACGATCGGCCTGGCCGCCACCGTTGCGCGGCGGCATGTCTTCGAGGCCTTCTGGTCGGACGATCCGCAGAAGGCGCTGATGCATGGCCCGACCTTCATGGCCAATCCTTTGGCCTGCGCCGCGGCGAACGCCTCGCTCGATCTGTTCGAGACGGAGCCGCGCCTGGAGCAGGTTGCGGCGCTGGAGGCGAAGCTGAAAGCGGGACTGGCGCCGTTGCGGGACGCGCCGGGCGTCACGGACGTCCGCGTGCGCGGCGCCATCGGCGTCGTCCAGTTCGCGGCTCCTGTGGACTCTCAGGCTCTCCGGGCGCGCTTCCTGGAGTGCGGCGTATGGATTCGGCCGTTCGGCGACATCGTCTATCTGGCGCCGGCGTTCACGATCGCGGACGACGAATTGGCGGCATTGTTCAAGGCGCTGGAAACTGTGCTGAAGGCTTAGACCCGCAGCCCGAAGGGCGCGTCAGCGCAGAAAGAAAAACGCCGCCACGGCGCCCCAAAAAACCAGAATGAAAACCAAAAGAACCCCAAGCACGGGTGGACGATTGTCCTCATCCCGCGCTTCCAGAGCGTTGGGCGTTTGATCCGCCCCGGTCTCCTTTGGAAACGGCGTGGAACTCGCGAACCCATCTCGCTCATGCGGCTCCCGAACCGGGTCGCTCATGAAGGGGTTTCCAATCACCTGACAAACGTTCGTCAAGCCTATCGTACTTTCCGTAAGTTAACGACATTATAAGGCGAAAATTAGCCATCTCCTGTGGACTACGCTGGCGCCATTCCTGTGGACGCCAGGTTGCGCGGCGGCGATCCCGCGCCCATCATTGGACCAATCGAGAAAAAACGTGGCTCTTTCGAATAGTCCTGCAGGCGCAGATTCGCCCTCCGGCCAGCCCGCCAAAGCGAGCATGCTTTCGCCTTTGCGGCACAAAGTCTTCGCTGAGCTCTGGGCCACAAATATGGCCTCCAATGTCGGCGGCATCATTCAGACCGTCGGCGCAGCTTGGCTGATGACGACGCTCAATCCGACGCCGCAAATGGTGGCGCTGGTTCAGTTCGCAAACGTCGCGCCGATCATGTTGCTTTCGCTCGTCGCTGGCGCCCTCGCCGATTTATACGACCGCCGCCTGATTATGCTGGTCTCGCAGATCGCGATGGCTGTGATCTCCGCGATTCTAGCCGTCGCGGCCTATATGGGTTTCATGGGCCCGATGGCGCTGCTGGTCTTCACGTTTCTCATCGCCGCCGGCTCGGCCATCCAGATGCCCGCGTGGCAAAGTTCGATCTCCGATCAGGTGCCGCGCCATGAATTGGCGGGCGCCGTCTCGCTCAACGCCTTCGGCTTCAATGTGGCGCGCAGCGTCGCGCCCGCGATCGGCGGCGCGCTGGTGGCCGCGTTTGGCGCCGCGCTGGCTTTCGCCATCAACGCCGTCTCCTATATCGGTCTGATCGTGGCGCTGCATCGCTGGCGTCCGGAATACCCTCAATCGACCCTGCCCAAAGAGCAGCTGCACCGGGCCGTCGGCAGCGGTCTGCGTTATGTCAGCCTGTCGCCGACAATCATCGGCGTGATTATCCGCGCGGCGCTGTTCGGCTTTCTGGGCGCCGCGTTGTGGGCCCTGATGCCGCTGATCGCGCGCAACATCCTGCATGGCGGCGCGATGACGTATGGCGCTATTTTCGGGGCGTTTGGCTTGGGCGCGATGGCGAGCGCCCTGTCCACCGCGCATTTGCGCGCGCGCTATTCCAGCGATCTCCTGGTGAACGTCTCCACCGCCGCGTTCGGCGTAGCGACCATTCTCGCCGGAATCAGCCCGTACCTTATCGTCAGCGTCATCGCCACGGCGGCGGCGGGCGCATCCTGGGTGCTGGCCTTGGCGTCGCTGAACGTCGCGGTGCAGATGTCCTCTCCGCGCTGGGTCGCGGGCCGCACGATCGCGATCTATCAGATGGCGCTGTTCGGCGGTCTGGCGATCGGCGCGGCCGTGTGGGGCGCGGTGGCGAACCGCGCGGGATTGTCCGAAGCGCTGATCATCGCGGGCCTCGTGATGGCGGTGAGCCTGCTGTGGGCCGCGCGCTTCAAAATGCCGAGCCTGGAAGGCGCCGCGCTCGATCCCTGGAACCGCCCGCGCACCTTGCCGGAGCCGTTGCTGGCCGTAGCGCCGCGCAGCGGCCCGGTCGTCGTCGCGATCGAGTACAAAATTGCGCATGAGGACGCGCCGGCCTTCGTCGAAGCGATGCATGAACTCGGCCGCATCCGCCGCCGCGACGGCGCGCAGCGCTGGAGTCTGACGCAGGACATCGATCATCCCGAGATCTGGACCGAGCACTATCACAGCCCGACCTGGCTCGATCATCTGCGGCGCATCGCCCGCCCGACCATTGCGGACGAAGCCGCGCATGCGCGCGTGATGAGTTTTCATCGGGGCGGCGCGCCCGTGATCCGCCGCATGCTGGAGCAGCAGACCGACGAGCCTCCACGCAGCGCTGCGCCGCGCTCGCCGGACATCATTCAGGATACGGCCCCGCCTAACGCGTAGGTTGCTGGACGGCATTCTTTGGGTTGCATATCGACGCAAATGCAATCTGGAGATGCTCATGCGGTTCTTTGCACGCGCGCTCGCGGCGGCCCTGCTGACGCTTTGCGCCTGCGGCCCGAAGCCCGCTGGGAATGTGAGCGGCGCGCGCCTGTCCCGCGCCGATACCGAGCCGCAGAACTGGTTCACCGCCGGCCGAGATTCCGGCAAGACCCATTATTCCCCGCTCAGCCAGATCAATCGCCGCAACGTCGCGCGGCTCGGTTTCGCCTGGGCTTTCGAGACCAACACCAGGCGCGTTCTGGAAGCGACGCCGATCGTCGTCGACGGAATCATGTTCGCCTCTGGGCCGCTCGGACGCGTATGGGCGCTGGATGCGCGCACCGGAAAGCAGATCTGGGCCTTCACGCCGACGGTGGACGGCCAGATCAATCGCAAGACCTGTTGCGATCAAGCCAATCGCGGCGTCGCGGTGTGGGAGGGCAAGGTCTATGTGGCGGCGCTCGACGGCGTGCTCTACGCGCTGGATGCGCGCACCGGCGCCGAGATCTGGCGCGCCGATACGATCATCGACAAGACACGCGGCTACAGCGTCACCGGCGCGCCGGAAATCGCCGGCGATCTGGCGCTCATCGGCAACGCCGGCGACGAGTTCGACGTGCGCGGTTACGTCAGCGCCTTTGACCGCATGACCGGCGCGTTGCGCTGGCGGTTTTTCACCATTCCCGACATGAGCCCGGGCTCCCGCGACCCCGCCGCGCGCAGCTGGAGCCCGCAGGCCCGGCGCGATCTCGGCGGCGGCGCAGCGCCCTATGACGCGATCCATTACGATCCGGAAACCGGCCTCGTCTTTGTGGGCACCGGAAACGGCGGCCCCTATCCGCGCAAGGTCCGCGATCCGGGCTGGAACGCACATGGCGGCGATCATCTCTATGTCAGTTCGATCGTGGCGCTGGAGGCGAAGACCGGCCGCCTGATCTGGGCGCATCAGCAAACGCCCGCCGATCAATGGGATTTCACCGCCACGCAGCCAATGATCCTCACGCATCTGAAGGTCGGCGGCGCGCGCCGCGCTGTTCTGATGCAGGCGCCGAAGAACGGCTTTTTCTATGTCTATGATCGCAGGACCGGCGAAGTCCTGCGCGCGGACAAATTCGCGCGGACAAGCTGGGCCTCGCATGTCGACCTCAAGACCGGCCGCCCCGCCAAAACTCCGTCGGCGGATTATTCCGACGGACCGAAACTCATTTCCCCCGCCCCTTTCGGCGCCCACAATTGGAACCCTATGGCCTACAGCCTCCGCACGGGCCTGGTCTATATCCCGGCGATCGACAGCGGCGCCGTGCTCTGGGCGCCGGATATGGATGGAACGCATCGCCCCGGTCTTTTCGCGCCGCGCGCGATCCCATTCTTTCTGTCGCAGATCAGAAACGCGCCGGAGACCCTGCCTCCGCTGGTGCGCGCTTATGTGAAGACGGCGCATTTTCCAGCTTCCGACTTTGAAGAAGGCGCCTATCTGCGGGCATGGGACCCGATTGCGGGCAAGGTGATCTGGCAAGTCCCGACCCGCGGCTGGTGGGACCATGCGGGCGTACTGGCGACGGGCGGCGGCCTGGTGTTTCAAGGCTCCAGCGACGGCCATCTGCGCGTCTATGACGACCGCACGGGCGCCTTGCTGCAATCGATCGATACAGGCTCCTCCATCCTCGCCGCGCCGATGACCTATTCGATCGCGGGCGTGCAATATGTTTCGGTGATGGCGGCCTGGGGCGGCGGCGGCTGGAACGTTCCACATCTCGGCGACGCGCATCTGAAACATGGAAATATGGGCCGTATACTGACGTTTAAGCTGAACGGCGGCGCAACGCCCAAACCGCCAGTGATAGCGCCGCTCGCCCCAGCGCCCGAACCGCCGCCGCCGCTGCGCGCCTCAGGAAAAGCCATCGCGCTGGGACAAAGGCTGTTTCAGGCGCATTGCATCCTCTGCCACGCCAATATTCCCGGCGCCTATCCGCCCGATCTGCGGCGCATGGACAAGGATGCGCACGCCGCCTTCGATGAGATCGTGCTGCGCGGCGCCTTGAAGGAATCCGGCATGCCAGCCTGGGGCGACGTTTTATCTCCGGCGGATGCGCACGCAATCCACGCCTATCTGATCGCCGAAGCGCACCGCGAGCGCGCTAGGCGCCGAGCGCCGCCTTCACGAGATCGGCGCCCTTTT
Source organism: uncultured Caulobacteraceae bacterium (assembly GCA_964395875.1). GTDB lineage: Bacteria > Pseudomonadota > Alphaproteobacteria > Caulobacterales > Aquidulcibacteraceae > JBEVJO01. Next base: position 8,484 of record CAYNCS010000020.1, read on the forward strand.
CGCCGATCATGATGGCGGTGGCGTTGGCGCCGCCCGCCACGAGGCTGGGCATGACCGACGCGTCCGCCACCCACACCCCCTCGACGCCCCGCACCTTCAGCGCCGGATCCACGACTGTCATCGGGCCATCGCCCATGCGGCACGTGCCCGCCGCATCGTAAGACGGCGTAGCGGCCTGCCGCAGATAGGTGCGCAGGCCTTCCTTGTTGGACGCGTGCGAACCCGGACGCGCCTCGCCTGCAATCCGCCTGGCGAGCGGCGGGCGCGCGGCGATGGCGCGCGCGCATTCCAGCGCCTCGACCAGGGTTTCCAGGTCGTCTTCATGGCCCAGGATCGCATGCTGGATCAGCGGCGCCTCCAGCGGATCGGGCGAACGCAACCGCACCCCGCCGCGCGCCTTGGGATGGCAGACATGCGCGTAGGTGCTGATCGAATCCTGCTTGCGTAGAACCAGATGGCCGTCCTGGTCCAGATCGAGCGCATAGGCCGAAAAAATCAGATGCGCGTTGGGTCCGTCGAGGCCCTCGCGCGTGCGTATGAACGCATGCGCGTGCCCGAGCGAAGCCGCGAGCAGGCCCTTGCGCGCAAACGCGAACTCCAGCGCCTGCTTCAGCACCTTCAGCCCGCGCGCATCCGTGTTGATCGTGGGCACGTTCACATCCAGCGCCAATTGTGCGCCGGGATGATCCTGCAGGTTTTCGCCGACGCCCGGCAGATCCACCAGAACCTCGATCCCCATTTCGCGCAAGTGCGCCGCGGGACCGATCCCGGAGTGCATCAACAGGCGCGGAGAATTGATCGCGCCGCCGCTGACGACAACGCCGCGCGTGGCGCGGAGGGAAGCGCGCCGCCCATGCTGCACGTACTCGACGCCAGTCGCTCGCTTGCCCTCGAAGACGATCCGGGTGATCTGCGCGTTGGCGATGAGCGTCAGGTTTTTGCGCTTCAGGGCGCTATCGAGATAGGCGGCCGCCGCCGATTGGCGCACGCCGTTTTTCTGCGTCACCTGAACGAAATCCACGCCCTCGGTTCGGGCGCCGTTGAGGTCCGGACTGCGCGCCACGCCGCTCACGACGGCGGACTCGATCCACTCGTCCACAAGGTGCGTGTGGTCGCGGCCTTCCGACACGCGCAGGGGGCCGGCGCCGCCACGATAATCGTCCGCGCCGCGCTCATTGGTTTCCAGGCGCTTGAGCACCGGCAGAACGCTTGCGTAGTCCCAGCCCTGCGCGCCTTCCGCCGCCCAGCGATCGTAATCGCCGGGAAGCCCGCGAACGAACGCCATACCGTTGATCGCGCCGCCGCCGCCCAGGCACTTGCCGGCGGGCCAGACGTCGACCCGGCCGCCGATGCTGGGATCAGGCTCGGCACGGAAACGCCAGTCATATTCAGGGTTCTGGATGGCGGCGCCGACCATGGCGGGAATCTTCGTGAAGCCATGTTTGTCCGCCGTGCCCGCTTCGATCAGCAGCACGTTCAAACGGCCGTCTTCCGACAGGCGCGCCGCCATCGCGCAGCCCGCGGAGCCAGCGCCGACAACGATCACATCGAATTCCATGCCAGTCCTCGATCAGCCGCCCGCGGCGAATCATCGTGCGAATCACGCGCCCCCGTTTTACGCGGTTTTGCTACGGTTTTCAGCGCAGCGAACGCTTCAGGCGGACTTTCTCGCAGACTTTACGGCGGCTCCCGCGTTCATTTTCGCTGCATAGCCGCCTGAGGAACCGGCGCGCGCAGCCCAGACGGTAAAGAGATCCGCTTTGCGTCCGGCGGCGATTGCGCGGGCGCGAGGATCAGTTTACCTCGCACGCTATGAAAACGGCGCTGTTGCTTGCCGCCGGTGCGTCTTCACGATTTTCCGGCGCCAACAAATTACTTCTCGAATACAAGAACCGCCCGTTGATCGGCTGGGCGGCGGAAACCCTGGGGCTTGCGCCGGTGGACAAGCGCGTGCTGGTGACCGGCCGCGATCGCGCCCTCGTCACACAAGCGGTCGCCACATATTGTGGGGCGCCGTTTGAGATCGTTCACAATCCGACGCCGGAAACCGGGTTCGCCGATTCGCTGCGGCTAGGTCTGGCGGCGATGCCCGCGGCGAACTGGACGCTGCTGCTGCATGGCGACATGCCGGATATCGACGGCGTCCTCGCGTCGGAATTGTTCGCGGCCGTGGAGCCCGACGCTTACGCCGTGGTCCCCTCGCTCGCCGGCGCCTGGGGCAATCCGGCGATCCTCTCCGCCGAAGCCGCCGGCGACGCGGCGGGGCTCACCGGGGATCGCACGCCCTGGCCGCTGCTGCAGGCAAGGCGCAACGAGGTGGTGACCCTGCCGGTGCAGTCCAAGGCCATCTTCCACGACATCGACCGGCCGTCCGACCTGCGCTGGTGAGCGATTGGCGCGCGGCGCGGCGCCGCGCTATCTTGGGCCGAACGGAGAGACGATGAGCGAATTCGGCGACAAGCTCGGCCTGTTAAAGCCCGGACAGGTGTGGACCATTCGCGGCGGGCCCAACCCTTCGGCGCGCGTGATCGTCGGCCGCGTCGAGCCCTTCAAAGGCCGCATGATCGCACACATCACGGTGCGGGATCTCGATCCGCCGCATGGCGTCGAAGGCTTCGGCGAGGAAGCGGAGCTGACCATCAGTCACATCCCCATCGCGATGGAGGCCGCCGCGGAATCGTTGAGCGTCCTGGTCTCCCCCGCCGGCGAAATCACCGCCGATTTCGAAGAAGCCTTCGGCGAATGGAAGGCGCTGGCGGATTCGGGTCAGGCCGGGATCTTTGTGGATTCCATTCCGCTGGCGATCCATCACATCTTCGAAGTGATGCGCGCCAGCGCGCCGGAAAAGAGCTGAGCTTCAGTTCAGCTTCGCCGCGAATTCCTGCGCTTTGGCGAGCAGCGCCTTCCGGTCCGCCGGAAAGTCGTTTTCAACCCACCAGGATTCCACCGCGCGCAGCGTCGCGCCGATATACGGCCCCGGCGCGATTCCCGCCCGCAGCACATCCTCGCCGCCTATCGGGAGCCTGGGAACAGTCCAGGTCTTGACGAATTCGGACAGCTTCCTGAAGCGCGCCAGATCGGCTTCGGCGTGCGCGTTGGCGAGCGTCAGCGTGAGGCGATCCATGAAGGCCTGCGGACCCAGACGATACAGCGCGGCGCGCGCCGCGCGTTCGGAAATCGGCGGCATCGGCGCCCCTTCGCGCGAAAGTCCCGCGGCCAGCCGCTCCTTTTCCTCGTTGGACATTTTCAGGCGCGTCGCGGCGCGCGCGCCGGCGTCCGCCTCGAACGCGAGCGCCATGAAACGCGGCATCGGGTCGGCGCGGGAAAAAGCCGCCGCCTGCGGCGTCAGCTGCAATTGCGCACCGATCAGACGTTCAGCCATCGCCGCGCCCGGCGCTTCGGGCAGCGCTTTCCGCAGCAAACCGCCCACTTCCATGCCGTGCAAGGCGGCGCGCGGATCGCGCGCGGTCAGCAGCTTTTTCAGTTCCTTCCAGACGCGCTCGACGGAGAGCCCCGCCATGCCATCCGCCAGACGCGCGCACGCGGCGAAGCCCTCTTCATCCAGCGGCGTTTTCGAATACCAGGCTGAAAAGCGGAAGAAGCGCAGGATGCGGAGATAATCCTCGCGAATCCGGTCGTCCGGCGTTCCGATGAAGACGACGCGGCCCGCGCGCGCGTCGGCGACGCCGTCCACCGGATCGTAGAGCGCGCCGTCCGCATCGGCGTAAATGGCGTTCAGGCGGAAGTCGCGGCGTAGCGCATCCTCGGCCCAATCGGTCGTGAAGGCCACCACCGCACGGCGGCCGTCCGTCTCCACATCGCGCCTGAGCGTGGTGATTTCAACAGGATGCCCATCCGCAACCGCCGTAATCGTGCCGTGCTCAATCCCCGTGGGCGCGGCTTTGAGGCCCGCGGCGCGCAGCGCGTCGATCACCAGATGCGGCGGCAGCGGCGTCGCCACGTCGATGTCGTCCACCTCCTGGCCGAGAATGGAATTGCGCACACAGCCGCCGACATAACGCCCCATCGGCCCCTGTGCGCCGGGCAGGCTTGCGCGCGCCGCCTCCAGCGCCGCCACCACCTTGCGGTTGGGCGCCGCCTCGAGCCATGCGAGCGCCTGCGGCGCGATGTCCTTGAGATTGGGGGCGGTCATGGCGCGGGCGGACGATCGTCGACCGCTCCCTCGCCGCGCGCCTTGGCCGCTTCCTGCATCGGCGTCAGCACAGGCTTTTCCTGTTGCGGCGCGCCGTCCGTGAAGCCGCCTTGCTTCACCTCGCCGTCTTCCATATGCGCGGGCAAATAGGTTTCGTTCACGTGGCGCGGCTCGAACGCCCAGGTGACGACGAAACCCGCCACCGCAAAAGCCGCCCCCGCCAGCACCAGATGCGGCATGCGCCGCGCATAATCCGGCAATTCGATTCCCGGCTTCAGCGCGCGCGCAACGGCGCGCCCACCGAAATAGACGATGAACGGAAACGCGAACAAGATCGCTTCAATGATGAGGCGGCGGATCATAGGCGCATCATTGTCTGCACCGCGGGCGTTAGCAAATGCTCACGGCGATCGCTGCGAGATTAGCGCTTGCAGGAAATCCGCGTGAGGACGGTCGGCCCGGTTTTCGGCCGGTCGAGATTGCGCACGCTGCCCGCCGCGAAACCGCGTTTCTGGCATTCGGCCAGGGCTTCCTCGGCGCAATTCACCTTGCAGGTCCGCTGGAGGGAAAACACCTCAGGCGCATAAACGGCGCCGGGCGGCAGCGCGGTCGCGGCGGGCGCGATCTGGGCGACCGGCGCGGGCTTTTTCTCCAGCGCGTCCAGCCGCGCTTCGAGCTGGGCGATCCGGCACTTCAGATCGTCCTCAGCGCACGGACCCGTCTGCGCGTTCGCCAGCCCGAACCAGGCGCTCGCGGCGATGAGACCTGCAACGGCCAAACGAAATATTGTCAGCATGTAGTCCCGCCCCTCGAACCGAATCTGTCGTAGAAATCATAAGCGAAAGCCTCAGCGCCACCAGCGCCATCTACTCGGTGAAGTGTTCTCTTGGCCGCTCAGCCCGGCGAAAGCCGGGGGCCAGATTAAACTGGACTCGCCCTTCGATCCCTGGACCCCGGCTTTCGCCGGGGCGAGCGGTTGAGGGCGTCACCGCTTCCGGCAGATCAACAGACCGTCGCCCACCGCCGTCAGGGCGATGTCCACGCGGCCGTCCTTCTTTGCAAAGGCGGCGAGCTCGCGCAGCGCCACGGTGTCCTCATCGCTATCCGACGGATCGGCCACGGCGCCGCTCCACAGCATATTGTCGAACAGCATGATCCCGCCGGGCCGCAACAGGCTGAGGCACCGGTCATAGTAATTCAGATAGCCGGTCTTGTCGGCGTCGATGAAGGCGAAGTCGAACGATCCGCCGCGCTCTTCCTTGATGAAGTGGGTGAGCGTTTCAGCGGCAGGCGCCAGTCGAAGATCGACAATGCCGGCCACGCCGGCCGCGGTCCAATAATCCTTGGCTTTCGCCGTATATTCCGCACTGACGTCCAAGGCGTAAAGCTTGGCGGCGGCCCCGTGCATGCTTTGCATCGCCAGCGCCACGGCCAGCGACGAATAGCCGGTGAATACGCCGATCTCGATTGCGGAGCGGGCATGCACCAGCTTCGCCAGCAATTGCATCAATGCGCCCTGTTCGGCGCTGATCTGCATGCCGGAGATGTCTCCCATCGCCGCCGTTTCGGCGCGGCAGCGCCGCAGGATTGGATGTTCCGGCGGATTGTGTGCGCCCAGATACCCGACAAGCTCGTGCGACAAGCCAATTGAAACGCTCATGGACGGTCTCCTTCCCCACACATCTTACGCGGTCCTGCGCGGGGCCCAATCACATCCGGCAGGGGCGCCGCGCCGGTCCAGTCTAAGGCTGCAACCTTTCAATCGATTGGCGCGCCCGCTTGCATTTCACTGAATGACTGTTTAGTCATTTTTAGTATGAAGACCGGTTTCGCCACCTCCGCCAAGCCCAAACCCGGGACCCGCGCCGCCAAAAAGGCCGCGCAGCCCGAGAGAATTCTGTCCGCGGCCATCGAAGCCTTTGGCGAAAAAGGCTTTTCCGGAACACGCATGGAAGACGTCGCCGCCAAGGCCGGCATCACCAAGGGCGCGATCTATCTCTACTTTCCGTCCAAACAGGCGCTGATCGAATCCCTGGCCCGGCGGGACATCGCCCCTTTCCTCTCGGCCATGGCGGCCCAGGTGCGGGCCCATGAGGGACCGGTTGAGCCGATGCTGCGGCAGGTCGTGAGCGCGGCCCTGGGCTTCATGGATCAGGGCGCCCTGCCCACTTACGCGCGCATCATCGTGTCCGAAGCGCGCAACTTCCCGGACATCGCGCGATTTCACTTGAACGAGATTGTTTCCGTCATGCTGGGCGCGCTGAGTGATCTCTTCCAGCGCGCTATGGCGCGCGGTGAGATGCGCGAAATGGAACCCGAGATCGCGGCGCGTTTGTTCATCGCGCCGATTATCAAGACCCTGTTCTGGCGCATCACCTTTTCCGCGGTCGAAACCAAACCCTTCGACGCCGTCAAATTTCTCGATGCGCATGTCGGCGTGTATCTGCGCGGCATGCAACCGGACTCCGGAGCGACGTCATGATGCGCACCGTTCAAAGCGCCGCGGCGCTCCTGGCTTTGGCGGCTCTTTCGGCCTGCGCCGATCCTCCGCCAACTTACACCGGCTATGTCGAGGCCGATTACGCGCTGATCGCCGCGCCGCAATCGGGCTGGCTGACCTCGGTCGCCGTCGATCGCGGCGCTGCGGTCAAGCCCGGCGACGCGCTGTTCACGCTCGACACGGACAAGGAGGCCGCGCAGGAAACCGAAGCCGCGCAACGCGCCGCTTCCGCCGCCGCGACGGCGCGCGATCTGGCGCGCGGCGCCCGCCCCGCCGATCTCGCGCCCTTGGAGGCGCAACGCATCAACGCCCAGGCGCAAGCCGATCTGGCGCGCAGCGAGGAAGCGCGCTGGCGCCCGCTCGTGGAAAAAGGTTTCGCCAGCCAGGCCAAGCTCGACACAGTGCTCGCGCAGCGGCGCTCCGCCGATGCGCAATTGGCGCAGATCGACAAATCCATCGCCGCGGCCAAGCTCGCGGCGCGCTCCGATCAGCTCGCGGCGGCGCGCGCAAACAGTGCGGCGGCCGGCGCGGCGCTGACGCAAGCGCAATGGGTGAAGAACCAGCGCCAGGTCGAATCCCGCATCAGGGCCTCGGTAGAAGACCGGCTGCGCGAGCCCGGCGAATATGTGCCCGCGGGCGCACCAGTGCTCTCACTCCTGCCGTCGGGCCGTGTTTTCGTGCGGTTTTTCACGCCGCTCGAGGACATTTCCAAGGTCAAGGTCGGCGACGTCGTCGACATTTCCTGCGACGGCTGCGCCAAGAACATGCAAGGCCGCATCCGCTTCGTCTCGCGCGAAAGCGAATTCACGCCGCCCGTGATCTTTTCCGAAAGCGCGCGCCAACGCATGGTGTTCATGATCGAAGCCGAACCGCTCAACGGCGCCGATCTGCGCCCGGGGGCGCCGGTGAGCGTACGTCTGGCGGCCAAAGCCAAGAGCGCCTGATATGGGCTCCGACCAAACCGACGTCCTCGCCTTCGACGTGCGCAATCTCACCAAGCGCTTCGGCCAGCGCACAGCGGTGGATCACGTCGACATCGCCATGCCCAAGGGCGAGGTGTGGGGCTTTCTCGGCCCCAACGGTTCGGGCAAGACGACAACCATCCGTATGCTGTGCGGTTTGCTGCGCCCCGACGAAGGCGACGGCGAATGCCTCGGCTTCAACATCCTGACGCAGTCGCGCGAGATCAAACGCCGCGTCGGCTACATGACGCAGAAATTCTCGTATTGGCAGGACCTGACGATCCGCGAAAACCTGGAATTCGTGGCCCGTCTTTATGAAATCGAGGATTCGAAGTCGCTCGTCGACAGGACGCTGGAGGATCTCGGCCTCACATCGCGGCAGAAACAGCTGGCCGGTTCGCTTTCGGGCGGCTGGAAGCAACGTCTGGCGCTCGCCGCCTGCACCATGCACAAACCGGAATTGCTGCTGCTCGACGAACCCACCGCCGGCGTCGACCCGCAGGCGCGCCGCGATTTCTGGGATCAGATTCACCACCTCGCGTCGAACGGCCTGACCGTGCTGGTTTCCACCCATTACATGGACGAAGCCGAACGCTGCGACCGCATCGTCTATATCGCCTACGGGAAAATCATGGCGCGCGGCACGGTGCCCGACATCATCGACGGCTCAGGGCTCACCACGTTCGTCGCCGAAGGCGACGGCGTGCGCAAACTCGCGGAAGATCTGCGCGGCCGGGACGGCGTGGAGCACGTCGCCTATTTCGGCGCGGCCCTGCACATCAGCGGCCGCGACCCCGCCAAGCTTGACGCCGCAATCGCGCCGTATCGCAACGATCCGCTTTTGCAGTGGCGTCATGAGCGGCCGAGCCTGGAAGACGTGTTCATCGAACTGATGGCGCAATCGCAGGAGCGCAACGCGTGAACCTGCTCGGCCTGAACGTTCCGTTGCCCGCTTCGCTGCGTTCGCCCTTCGCCCGCATAAAGGCGGTCGTGATGAAGGAATTCGTGCAGGTGCGCCGGGACAGGCTGACGCTGGGCATGATGATCATCATGCCGCTGCTGCAGCTGATGATCTTCGGCTACGCCATCAATATGGACCCGAAGCACCTGCCGGCCGTGGTGATCGCCGAGGACCAGGGCCGCTTCACCCGCGCCATCGTCGCGGCGATGGAGAATTCGGGCTATTACGAATTCAAGGGCGCGCTGTCGGACCCCGCCGAGGGCGAGCGCATGCTGAAGAGCGGCGGCGCCTCCTTCGTGGTGACCATCCCCGTCAATTTTTCGCGCGACCTGCTGCGCGGGGATCAACCTCAATTGCTGATCGCGGCCGACGCTTCCGATCCCTCGTCCTCCTCCAACGCCATCGGCCAGGCGCAGAGCATCATCCTGTTCGCGCTGCGCAACGAACTGAAGACCATGCGCGGCGAGACCGGCAACATGCTGATCGAGCCCATGGCCGGGCAGCCCGTCGATATCGTCATTCACCGGCAATATAACCCGGAAGGCCGCTCGCAGCTCTCCATCGTGCCCGGCGTCATCGGCGTGATCCTGACCATGACCATGCTGATGCTGACCTCCGTCTCCATGACGCGGGAGAGCGAGAGCGGCACGCTGGAAAACCTGCTCGCCATGCCGGCGCAGCCCATCGAGGTCATGATCGGCAAGCTGACGCCGTACATCCTGGTGGGCGCGGTGCAGACCATCATCGCTTTGGCGGCGGCCCTGTTCCTGTTTCACGTGCCCTTCGCAGGCAATCCGTTCGTCCTGTTGCTCGGCCTCACCGGCTTCATCGTATCGAACCTGTCTTTGGGATTCGTGGTGTCGACCCTGGCCCGCACGCAGATGCAGGCCATTCAGATGTCCTTTTTTATATTGTTGCCCAGCATCTTGCTGTCCGGCTTCGCCTTCCCGTTTCGCGGCATGCCGCATTGGGCGCAATTCCTGGGGGAAGCTTTGCCGATCACCCACTTTCTCAGGATTATTCGCGGCGTGATGCTGAAATCGGCCGGGATCGCGGACCTCGCGGGCGACTTTTTCGCGCTGCTTTTAATCACGATCGCGCTGGCCAGCGTCGCCATGCTTCGCTATCGGCGCACGCTCGATTAAAGCTTCAGCGGCCAAATCCGATTACAAAACCGTCACATAAGCTATCAAGTTGAGAAAAAGGATGAAAATTTAACCTCCAACGCATGCCACAGGCTCGCCCATTTTCTCCGTTTATGCTTAACCCGTGTTTGGGGGCGTCTGGAGACGGACGGGTTTGACGAACACTCGAAGCGCCGGGGGAATGCGCGCTGGAGCGGGGGCAACCACGATGAGCAAGCGGCAAGCTGCTTTCGCGGACGAAATTGATGCGTTTGCGGACCTGCCGGAGGCATCTCCGCTGGAGATGCCGGCGCAAAGCCTGGAAAGCTGGACTCGCGGCGGCGCGCTCCCCGCGCACGCCAAACGCATCATGATCTTCCGCAGGGGCTCGCTTTTCGTTGGGTCCGCAATCCTGTTCGCCTGCGCCCTGAGCGCCAATCTCGGGGATTTCCTGCGCAACGGCATCACGCCGATCGAGATCGCGGCGCTTGCTTTGTTCACCCCGCTGCTGCTCGGCCTGTCGTTCTGGTTCGTGAACGCGCTGATCGGCTATATCATTCTCATGACGCGCCAGCAGGACATGCTGGGCATGAATTTAAAGGCGCCGGCGCCGCGGCCATCCACACGCACCGCGATCCTGATGCCGATTTACAATGAGGACGCCCGCGCCGTCTGCGAGCGCCTCCTCGCCGTGGCGCATTCCGTCGAACATACGGGCTACAAGGATTGTTTCGACATCTTCCTGTTGAGCGACACGACGGACGCCGCGATCGCCCAGCAAGAAAAGACGGCCTTCGCGCGGCTTAAAGCTCTAAGCCCAGTCCGCACCTATTACCGCCGCCGTCAGTTCAACCGCGCCCGCAAGCCCGGGAACATCTCCGACTGGATACGTCGCTTCGGCGGCGCCTATGAGCAAGCCGCCATTCTCGACGCCGATAGCATCATGAGCGGCGACGCCCTGGCCCACCTCGTGGGCGTGATGGAGCGGCGCTCGGAAATCGGGCTTCTGCAGACCCTGCCCACCATTGTGAAGCGTCGCACTTTGTTCGGCCGCTATCTGCAATTCGGCGTCGGCGTTTACAGCCCGGTCGCCTGGGCGGGTCTGTCGTTCTGGAATGGCGAGGAAGGCCTTTATTGGGGCCACAATGCATTGATCCGCACCCGCGCCTTCGCCGCGCATTGCGGCCTGCCGGAAGCCAGCGACAACCGCCGCGAAGACCGTATCCTCAGCCACGACACGGTCGAAGCGATCCTGATGCGCCGCGCCGGATATTCGGTGCGCATGGCGCCCTCAATGCCCGGCTCCTACGAGGAATGCCCGCCGACGCTGCTTGAGTTCATGGATCGCGACCGCCGCTGGTGTCAGGGCAACATCCAGAATCTGCGCTTCATCACCGCGCCGGGCCTGCACTGGATCCAGCGCGCGCAGCTTGTGCTGAACTGCATGCTGTATGTCGCCGCGCCGATGTTCGTCGGCTATCTGGTGTTGCGCATCGCCGGCGGCATCGGCAATTGGCACGCCAATATGGATTGGACGTCGCCCGGCTTCTTCATCAACGTCATCTCGGCGCCCCTGATGATGGCGACGCTGCTTCTGGGGCCGAAGCTTTTCGGTTGCGCCTATATCCTCGCCCATCGCGAAATGCGTGAGCGCTTCGGCGGGGCGGCGGCGCTGATCGGCGGCGCGATTACGGAAATCCTGATCGCCGCCCTCGTCGGCCCCGCGGTGATGGTGTCCCAGACGGCGGCGGTGGTCGGCATCCTGCTCGGCCGCGATCTTGGCTGGACCACACAGCGCCGCGACGCCGACGATCTGCCGGCGAAGGACGCCGCAAATTATTTCGGCTGGCAAAGCGCGCTGGGCGTCGGCGTGACTTTGGCGCTGATCAATTCCCTGGACCGCCTGAGCCCGTCCGCGCCGCTGCTCGGCGGCATGATCGGCGCCGCGCCCATCGCGATCCTCACCGGACGACGCGATTTCGGCCAGTGGCTGCACCGCCAGAATCTGCTGCTGACGCCTGAGGAAAGCGCGCCGCCGCCGGTGCTGCGGCGCCTCGATGAGTCAAAGCAGCATTTCGATCAGGAATAGCCGATCAGGTGGCGGCTGAGGTCGCCCTGCATGTCGAACATCGAATAGTCCCGGTACGACCAGCGCCATTTGCCGTCGACCTTCTCGAACTCGTCGTAATAGCGCCCAGCGCCGACCGGCTGCAGCGGGAAGCCTTCGGTCGCCTGCATCACCAGGTAATATGAGCGCACCTTCGCACTCTTGCCGGAGTCGTCCACCTCGATGATCGGATTCAGCACCAGATGCTTGGTGCGCGGCGTGCCGTCCGGATAGGTCTGAACCATGCGCTTCCAGGTGTCGAGGACGCCGCGCCAATCTGTGATGGTGGGCTCGCCGCCGGAATCGCCCACCTTTATCCGGGCGTGCTCGAACAGGCGCGCGACGTCTTCGAAGCGGCCGGCGTCCATATGTTCGCAATAGCTGTACAGAAGGTTCGCAACCTTGATCTCGTCGCTCATTCCCGAGCTCCCTTTTTCTGTGCGCGCAATTGTCGTGCGCGGTCCTGCAGCCAAGAGTGCAGCGGATCGAGCCCCTCAGGCAAGGCGCGATAATAGGCGCGCCGCCCGTCCCGGCGCTCGATCACGAGGCCCGCGTCGCGCAGCACTTTCAGATGCTGGGAGATCGCGGGCTGCGACACGCCGCGGCCTTTGGTGAGCGCGCCCACAGGCAATTCGCCCGCCGCCGCCAAAGCGTCGAACAGCCCCCGCCGGATGGGATCCGCCAGCGCGCGCAGCGCCGCCGCCATATCTTTATGATCTGACAAATAAGCTCTCACTTATTATTTCGATTATAAAGAAATACGCAGGCCCTTTCCAGAATCCTAATGCGCGCCGGCCCGGAGGCAAAAGCCGCCGGAAAAAGCAAAAACGGCCCGCGTCGCCGCGGGCCGTTGCGAATTCCCAACGCGTGCGGCTCTTATCGCGCGCCGGCCGCTGCGGCGCGGCCCTGCGAGGCGACGCCCAGTCGCGTCAGCAGCGCTTCGTACTGATTCCAGAGCTCCTGCGGCAAACGCGCGCCGAACTTTTCGTACGAGGCCGGGATGAGGCTGGCTTCCTCGCGCCACACTTCCTGATCGACGGTGAGCAGCAGATTGAGCTGCGCGTCCGTGAGGGACAGGCCGGACACGTCCAGAGATTCCTTCGCCGGCAGACGCCCGATCGGCGTCTCCACCGCGGCGGCGCGGCCTTCGATCCGGTCGCAGATCCATTTCAGGACGCGGCTGTTGTCGCCATAGCCCGGCCACACGAACTTGCCGCGCTCGTCCTTGCGGAACCAGTTCACGAAATAGATGCGCGGCAGCTTGGCGGCGTCCGCCTTCGCGCCGACCTTCAGCCAATGGTTGAAGTAATCGCCCATGTTGTAGCCGCAGAACGGCAGCATCGCGAACGGATCGCGGCGCAGTTCACCGACCTTGTTCTCCGCCGCCGCCGTGCCCTCGGAGGCCACGTTCGAAGCTAGGAACACGCCATGCGCCCAGTCGAACGCTTCGGTGACAAGCGGCACCGCCGACGCGCGGCGGCCGCCAAACAGAATCGCGGAAATGGGCACGCCCTTGGGGTCCTGCCATTCCGGGGCGATGATCGGGCATTGGCCGGCCGGGCAGGCAAAGCGCGCATTCGGGTGCGCGGCGGGTTCGCCATTTTCGCTCGGCGTCCAGGGGCGGCCTTTCCAATCGGTGAGGCCGGCGGGCGGCGTGTCGGTGAGGCCTTCCCACCAGACGTCGCCGTCGGCCGTCAGCGCCACGTTCGTGAAGATGGTGTTTTCATCCATCGAATGCAGCGCGTTCCGGTTGGTCTTTTCGCCCGTGCCCGGCGCAACGCCGAAGAAGCCGAATTCCGGATTGATCGCATACAGACGGCCGTCGTCGCCGAAACGCATCCAGGCGATATCGTCGCCGATCGTCTCTGCCTTCCAGCCCGGGATCGTGGGCTGGAGCATGGCGAGATTGGTCTTTCCGCACGCGGACGGAAACGCCGCCGTGACATAGTGCACTTCGTTTTGCGGCGACGTCAGCTTCAGGATCAGCATGTGCTCGGCGAGCCAGCCGTCGTCGCGCGCCATCACCGAAGCGATGCGCAGCGCGTAGCACTTCTTGCCCAGAAGCGCGTTGCCGCCGTAGCCGGAACCGTACGACCAGATCTCGCGCGTTGCCGGGTAATGCACGATGTATTTGGTTTCGTTGCACGGCCAGGCGACATCTTTTTCGCCGGCTTGCAGCGGCGCGCCCAGGGAGTGTACGGCCGGCACGAAAAACCCGTCTTCGCCGAGCGCTTCGAGCGCGCCCTTGCCCATGCGGGTCATGACGCGCATCGAAAGAGCGACGTAGGCGCTGTCGGTGAGCTCAACGCCAAGGGCGGAGATCTTCGAACCGAGCGGCCCCATCGAAAACGGCACGACATACATGGTGCGGCCGCGCATGGAGCCCTTGAAGAGCGGGTTCAGGATGGCGCGCATTTCCTGCGGATCCATCCAGTTGTTGGTGGGGCCTGCGTCTTCCTTATCCTTGGAGCAGATGTACGTGCGGCTCTCGACGCGGGCGACGTCACGAGGATCGGAGGCGGCGTAGAATGAATTGGGGCGTTTGGCGGGGTTCAGGCGTTTCAGGGTTCCGGCGGCGACGAGTTCATCTGTCAGGCGTTTCCATTCCTCATCCGAACCGTCGCACCAGTAAACGCGGTCCGGCTGCGTCAGCGCGGCGACTTCGCGCACCCAAGCTAGCAGTTTGCCGTGTTTCGTCGGCGCATTATCCAGACCCGGAATGGCATTCGTCGAATTCACTGAACGTTCTCCCAATTCAGCAGAGCGCTGAATCAACTCGGTCCGCACGCCAATGCGGATCGCTTCTCCAATTAAAGGCCCGGTCGCCATCCCAAAACGGGACGCTGCGCTGGGGCCCCACCGACCCTGGGACGCCGTTTGGGCTCCCCACCCGATAGATCAGCGGAAAAGCACGGTTTATGCCAAAACCACTGTGCTTTAACATACAAAATCCGGCCAAACTGCTTTTTGCAGCGCAGCAAGAATCTGCCGCATACGTATCGTTCACATCACTTCTTGCCACGTACAGGCGGGACGCCCGGCCCGGCAATCTTTACCCGTCCTCCAGAGCGCGTGATGCGCATCTGCATTAATTATAGTCCCGCTTTCAGCGGCGCCGCGCGACGCGCTCGTATCAGCGCCTGCGTGCATTGACGGAAGGCGCCCCTATACGCCAAAACGCCGCTCTTTCCATACTTCTCTCGCAAAATATGCGGAATTCCGTCCGACCAGGTCGCGGCGCACTGCGATGAAAGCTTAAACGCCCACACAGTTCATGCTGCGGCGCAGCGAGACTCTGCGGCAAGTTGACGGAGTCCGGAGCCGCGCGGCGGACTTTGCAAAAAAAAAAGCGCGGGACGCAACTGGTCGCATTGCCTGCTATCGCACAATGGGGAATCTTAACCCAATAACCGGTCGAAAGGCTGGCGCGGGGCCCGCTCTCCTCCCCGAGCGCGCGCCCGAACTAGAAATGCAGATAAGCAGCGAAGCGCGCTCGATAAGGCGCGCGAGGGAGGGCGAACATGACCATCAAAGCCGCAAATTCACACGCGTTCGCGTGGGCAAAACTCTCGCTAGGGCTGTTGGCGTTATCCGCCGCGGCGCCAGCGTCGGCGCAGGAGGACCAGACGGCGCCTGGCGACATCATCGTCACCGCGCAAAAGCGTGAGCAACGTCTGCAAGACGTTCCAGTGGTGGTTACGGCGCTTTCTGGGGAAGCGCTGCAGAACGCCGGCGTGAAGGACATCAAGGACCTTCAAACGCTGACGCCCGGCCTCACCGTCACCTCAACCACTTCAGAGACCTCCACCACGGCGCGCATTCGCGGCATTGGCACGGTCGGCGACAACCCAGGTCTGGAATCCTCCGTCGGCGTGGTCATCGACGGCGTGTACCGTCCCCGCAACGGCGTGAGCTTCGGCGACATCGGCGACGTCGAGCGCATCGAAGTTCTGAAAGGCCCGCAAGGAACCCTGTTCGGCAAGAACACCTCAGCCGGCGTCATCAACGTCATGACGCAGGCGCCGACCTTCAAGCCTTCGATGGGGGTGGAGCTGACCGGCGGCAATTACGGTCAATATGGCGGCTCGTTGTCGCTGAACGGGCCGCTGATCGAAGACAAGCTCGCCGCGCGGCTCTACATCGCCGGACGCCAGCGCGACGGCTTCTATGACGTACGCACCGGCGCGGGTCCCCGCACCAAGGACGACGATCAGGATCAGAAGTTCTTCACGGTCCGCGGTCAGGCGCTCTATACGCCGACCGACAGGCTCGATTTCCGGCTGATCGCCGACTTCACCACGCGCGATGAAAATTGCTGCGCGGCGGTGCAGACGCGTACAGGCCCGACGGGCGCCATAATCAACGCCTTCGCTGGCGGCGCGGGTCTGGCCAGCCCCGCAGATCCGTTCGAGCGCGTCGCCTACGCCAACCGCGACAACACCCAGAAAATCACCGACAAGGGCGTGTCGCTGGAAGGCAGCTATTCCCTTCCCGACTGGAACGCGACCCTGACCTCGGTCACGGCCTTCCGGAACTGGAAAGCGGAAACCGGACTGGACGCGGACTTCTCGACCGCCGATCTGTGGTATCGCGACGTCAATCTCAACTCGCAGGAATTCGAAACGTTCAGCCAGGAATTCCGTCTGGCCGGCGCGACGGACAAGCTAGATTGGTTGCTGGGCGGCTATTATTCATCTGAAGATCTGACCCGCCGCGACTCTCTTACCCTCGGCTCGTCATACGAAACGTATTTCTCGACGGCCCTGATCAACAATCTGTCGGCGACGTCGGTGCGTCTGGGCGGCCCGGCCCTCAGCACAGCCAACGGCTTCAACTTCATCAACGAGATGAATCCGGCGACGGCCACGATCGGCGGCTCATTCACGCCAGGCCGCGGCCACCGCGACCGCTACGAGCAAAGCTCCGAAAGCCTGGCCTTCTTCACCAACAACACCTTCCACGCCACGGAGAAACTCGATCTCACCCTCGGGCTTCGCTACACCTCCGACGACAAGGACGTGGACTCGATCTACGCCGGGGACACCATCACCGGCTGCGCGGGCCTGACCACATCCAGCGTCGGCGCGGCCCTGGTCGCGCGCGGTTTGCCGATGGGCGCCCTGGCCACGCCGCTCGGCGCGGCGTTAGTTCAGACGGCGATCGGCGGCGCCTGTCTGGCGCGCTGGAACCCGTATTTCAACGGCACGACGCGCAGCCAGAAGACCAGCGAGGACGAATGGTCCGGCACGTTCAAGGTATCCTACAAGTGGACGCCGGATTTCATGACCTACGCGTCCTATGCGCGGGGCTACAAAACGGGCGGCTACAATCTCGACCGCACGACCTCCGCGAACGGCTTGCCCAGCGGCGCGCCGGGCCTCGTGCCCGTGGCCGACACCTCGTTCCCCGGCGAATTCGTGGACAGCTATGAAATCGGCGCGAAGTCGCAATGGTTCGATGGCGCGCTCGCGCTCAACGCCACGGTCTTCTATCAGAAGTACACCGACTTCCAGCTCAACACCTTCGTGGGCACAGAATTCATCGTCGATTCGATCCCCGAAGTGCATTCCACCGGCGTCGACCTGGATGTGCTCTGGCGTCTGCGCGACCTCGGGCTCAGCTTCCAGGGCGGCTTGACCTACGCGGACACGGAGGTCGAGAAATTCACCGCGGCGGAGCTGAACAACCCATCGCGCTTCCCGTCTTTGAGTCTATTGCCGGGTCAGACCCTGGGCTTCGCACCGGAATGGTCGCTCTCGGGCGCCGTCACCTATGAGCGGGACCTGGGCGATCAATATCGCGTCCTCGCCAGCCTGAACGCAAAGTATCAGAGCGACTACAATACCGGTTCAGATCTTTCCCCGTTCAAGGAGCAGGACGCCTACACGATCGTAAACGGCCGCATCGGATTCGGCTCCAAGGACGAGCGCTGGACCCTGGAAGTGTGGAGCCAGAACCTGTTCGACGAAGATTATTATCAGGTCGTCTTCGCGGCGCCGCTGCAGGGGCAATTCATCCCGGTCGGCGCAACGTCCTATTCCGCGGCGGCCGACACCAACACCTATACGGCGTTCCTCGGCGCGCCGCGCACAGTGGGCGCCACGTTGCGTCTGAAGTTCCAATAAGTCTGCGGAAGCCTGCCCGGCCCTTCTTCCCTAATCGTTGGGGGAAGGCGCCGGGGTCAGACATTGGCGGCGGGTTTTCCCGCCGCTTATTCTTTCCAGAACTGCGCCACACCCTCGATCGTCGCACGCGGCAACGGCGAGCCGCCCACGGGATCGGTGCCGATATAAAAGAAGCCGACGATCACATCGTCATCGCCAAAGCCGAGCCCCTTGCGGACGATCGGATCGGTCGCCGCCGCACCCGTTTTCCAGGCGCAGCCATACCCCAGCGCGCTGGCGGCCAGCATCAGATGCGCACCGGCGGCCGCGGTCGCATGGATCTGTTCTTCCACAGGCACTTTGTGGGCGCGATCAGGCTGCGCGATCAGCGCGATCACGACAGGCGGCCGCAAAGCCTTGCCGCCTTCCTTCTGCAGTTCTTCTTCCGAAGCGTTCGGATTGCGCGCGCGCAGCGCCTCCACCATCAGATTGCTCAGGCGCATGCGGCCTTCGCCTTCCATAACGATGAAACGCCAGGGCCGGATGCGGCCGTGATCGGCCGCCGTGACCGCCGCGCGCAGCATCAGATCGATCTCGGCGTCCTTCGGCGCGGGCGCTTCGAAGCGCGCCGCCGATGCGCGGGACAGTAAAAGGCCAAGCGCCGCCTCGTTGCGTGGATTGTGAAGGGGATGTTCGGACAAGGTCGCCTCAACAAATAAAGGCGCGCCCGATCCGCGCCGGCTGGAGATGCAGCTTTAAGTGCGCTTGCCCGCGTCCGCCCGCAAGGCGCCGCCCGGGCCGCGCAGCTTGTTTATTGCGCCAGCTTAAAGCAATGCGGCGGCTTCGCGCAGGCGATCGGCGTGCCGGCGTT
Source organism: uncultured Caulobacteraceae bacterium (assembly GCA_964395875.1). Taxonomy (GTDB): domain Bacteria; phylum Pseudomonadota; class Alphaproteobacteria; order Caulobacterales; family Aquidulcibacteraceae; genus JBEVJO01. The sequence continues at coordinate 27,266 of CAYNCS010000020.1, forward strand.
CTTCCTCACCGTTCTGGCGCAAAAGCTCGGCAGCTTCTTTGTGCGAAACCGCGTCAGCCCAGCCGTCATAGAAATCGCCGCCCATGATCTCGCCATGCGCCAACGCTTCTAGATTTTCGCGCGACACGTCGTCCACCTGCGTTTCCGGCGTGGCGAAGGGGTTGTCGGCATCGCCGGGAATCGGAAAGTCTTCGCCGTAGAGAAGCTTGATCGCCAGACGCAGCCGCAGCGCGTGCGCATATTCCTCGCGCGCATTCTGAGACAGCAGCGTCTTCACGCCCTCGTCCGCCACACCGCGCACCTTCGCCTCGTACGCGCTCTTGCCGGCCGCCTCCATCAGCGCCAGCATTTTGAGGTCGCTGATCGTCGGCGATTTGACAGCGAGCAGACGCATGAACTCATCCTGCATCGACCCAGTATATCCAAGCTCGGCCATGAAGCGTTCCTTTCCCGACGCGCGCAAAGCGCCCGTTCGCAGAAGATGGTCCGCCAACGCGCGATAGACCAGCCGGTTGTGCGAAGCGAAAGCCCGGAAGCCGGGCTTTCGTTGGGCGCGGGCGTGAGGCGGGTCAGCGAGCGGCGAAGCCGATGGCCTGTCGAACGGTTTGAACCTATGAGCTTTCGCTTATGCGCCTGACGAGCTATCTCCCCGTTCAAATCCGGCAATGATGAGGTGAATTTCATGCGAACAACCGTCGCTTCCGTTTACGCCCTCGCTTCTTTGTTTCTTGCTGCGACGCCTTTGTTTGCAGGCCTCGCGAATGCGGAGACCATCAAGGGGCAAACGGTGTTGGCGTCTTATCAGGCGACTGGTCTGTGTGCGGAGAGCGACCGGTCTACCGGCCAGCTGCATCTCGCGAAATGCGCGCGCAAGGCCGAGCAAGATTTTCACATGGAACGGTTTGATGACATTGCCCAGCAGGTCAGCTGGCAAAAGATCATGAACGGGAAGAATTGCCTGCAGGCCGGTTATTTGTCAGGCAGCGCACGTCTTTATGTGGAGCGCTGTTACATCACGACATGGTCAAAGTCGGCCTTCTGGACCATCGACTTTTCCGGCAGCCTTCATTCAGAGGAGAAATACTGCCCCCGTCCAAAGGATGATGGCACGACGAGCGGCACCGCCCTTGTGGCGAACCAATGCAACCATTTCGCCCAGGCCGACTTCTATCCCGCAATCCTTACGCGATCCGCCAAGGTGGGGCCCCAGACTCTGGCGGCCTACACGCCAGGCCAGCAGGTCAAGGCGATCGTGATCGAAAACGGCTTTTCGGGAGGAAATCTGGTTGCGTCCGAAGGCGCGTTCTTGAAGGTCGACAAGAGCGGGAATGTCAGCGCAACGAGCGGCGGCGACATCATCGCCGGCGGCGCCGGCTATTCGATCGAAAACGCGCTTTCAAAAGTTCCGGGCGCGCTCATCCTCAAACCCGCAGACTATTCCTCCGAGGCATCCGGCGATTACGCACCCAGGTCTCTAGATTTCTTCAAGGAAGAGAAGGAGCGCGGCAGAATTTCTTACGATCCCCGCTAGGCTAAAGACGCGCACTGAAAAGTGCGCGTCCTCCGCGTTCGGCCTTTAATAACAGGGGGCCAAGGCCAAGGCGTCGCCGTCCAGGCGACCGCCAGTGAAGGCAAATTGGAGGATTTCCAGGTCACCCTCCTTGTACTTCACTGCTTCGATACGGGTAGCGCCGGTACCCGGATCATAAAGTTCGACCGCGCCGTTTTTTCCTTCGCGGTATTTCAATGTGCTCGTCCAGTCTGGTGCGGCGACGACCACCGTGAGGCCTGAACCAGGCGTCACATGAACGCGCACGGGCGCATCACAGCTGTAGACTTCATCCAGATTGATGTCGTCGGCGCTCCAGTCGCCTAGGAGATCGTCGATGCGTAGTGACGTGGTGTCGGCAGCCAAAACGGGCGAACCCAGAAATGCGGCAACAAGGATGAAGGGTAGAAAGAGTTTCAAACGAGCGCCTTTCGCTTTGAGAAATGAGGGAGCGGAGTGCGCGGGAGACGTCAGAAAACCCCTCAATGATCGCCCCGCTCCGGAAGGTTGAGTCGACTCACATTTACTCTGTTCAGGTGGCCTGATCCGCAAGAAAATCCAAAACAAAAAAGCCCCGCATCGCTGCGGAGCCTTCTGTTTGGGTGCGGGAGTGAGACGGATTAGCGAGCGGCGAAGCCGATCGCCCGTCGAACGATTTGAACCTATGACCTTCGGGTTATGAGCCTGACGAGGTGAGCCGAAGCGAAGCGCGGAGCGGTTCGCTGGCGAACGGGCTGCTCCATTTCCGGTGAATGGGTTGTGACCGCGCGGTTGAAGTCGCCAGTCTTGAAAACCGGTGTAACGAGCCGATCGCCCAGAAACACGAAAGGCCCCGCATCGCTGCGGGGCCTTCTGTTTGGGTGCGGGAATAGGATTTGAACCTATGACCTTCAGGTTATGAGCCTGACGAGCTACCGGGCTGCTCCATCCCGCGATAAGCTTGAAGCCGTTGGAATGTCCGGTCCATTCCTGGCGATTACGACAATCCGAACTCTAAAGACGCCAAAGCCCGGGTCAAGCCCGGGCTAATGACATCGTCCGAAGCCGGACGGTTTGTGAAGGAGGTTGAATTCTGCGCTGGGAAGACCCGGCAACGACCTACTTTCCCATGACTTAAGACATAGTATCATTGGCCCGGAAGAGCTTAACGGCCGAGTTCGGAATGGGATCGGGTGTGACCACCTCGCAATGACC
>CAYNCS010000021.1:0-29922 GCA_964395875.1 uncultured Caulobacteraceae bacterium
TTCCTCATCCGTGGGGAAGCGGCCGAGCGGAATGGCTTTCGCCATCTCCGCCTCTAATTGTTCGGGCGTGATCCCGCGCGCTTCAGCGCGGCTGGCGAAGCCCTTGCGGAGCGGCTCGCCATCCATCCAGCCCATCAGCGCGCCATTCACCCGTACGCCGCTCGGCCCAACCTCGAACGCGATCTGACGCGTCGCCATGTCGAGCGCGGCTTTCGGGATCGTATAGCCGCCGCCGCCCGGCGTGCTTACGCGCGTGCTGACCGTGCCGACATTGACGATGGCGCCACGACGTTCGCGCAGATGCGGCAGGGCGTATTGCGCCAGCTGCAGCGCGCCGAAGCACGACACGTCCATCGCCGCGCGCCACGCATCGAGATCGGCGCTTTCGAAAGCGCCGGTTTCGAATTTGTAGGCGCTGTTCACCAGGCCATTGATCCCGCCATAGGCCTTCACGGCTGCGTCGATCAGATTGCGGCAATCCTCCGCCTTACTGACGTCCGTGGGTACGCAGATGGCTTCGCCGCCCGCATCGCGCACTTCCTTCGCCACAGCCTCCAGATACTCCGCCGAGCGCGCGCCGAGCGTCAGCCGCGCACCCTCGTCGGCGCAGCGCAGCGCCACTTTGCGCCCCAGCCCAGGGCCGACGCCGCTGATGATTATGCTGCGTCCTTGCAAGAGGGGGCCGCTCGGCATGAGAGTTCCCTTTTTCTTATTGAAGCGAGAGCCCTGGCCGCAGGACATGCCCCGGCAGCGCGCCATCGCCGACTAGTTCGCCGTCCATCACGATCGGCACGCCATTCACGATGGTGGCCTTCACGCCTTTCGGACGGCTGGTCCAGCGCGTATCGCCGCCCGGCAGATCGTTGACCTTGTATTTGCGGTCCGGCCCGATCGTCGCCGGATCGAAGATCATGATGTCCGCCGCATAGCCTTCGGCGATCAGCCCGCGATCGTTGAAGCCCAGCATTTTCGCGGGCATCATCGTGAGTTCGCGCACCCCGTCTTCCAGCGTCCACTTGCCCCATTCGCGCACCCATTTCGCGAAGAAATAGGAGGTGAATTCGGCATTGTCGTCGCGGCCCAGATGCGCGCCGCCGTCGGACGTGCCGATGATCATCTGCGGATGCTTGGAAGCGAGATACGTGCCGTCGCGCCATTCGTCGGTCTCGGTGTTCTGCAGGAATTCTGTTTCCAGGTCTTCCGAGAGCGCGATTTCCACCATCACATCCATCGGCGCCATATTGCGCTCGGCGGCGATGTCGCTGAGGCGGCGGCCCTGCAGCGCGACGTTTTCCGGCAGCTTCGCCTTGTTGACCAGCACCATGCTGAAGCTCGGCGGCGGCGTATTCGAGCCCTTGGCTGGATCTGTGTTTGGATTTTCCACTGCGTGGCGGATTTCATCGCGATAAACGGGATCGCGCAGCATCGCGATGCGGTCCGCAACATCCTTCGTCTTGAACAGTCGATGAAAGGCCGGCACGCCTTCATACATGCTGGTGAAAGCAGCCAGCGAGAATGGCCTGTTGAACGGCCTGGAGATCAAGAGCGAATAAACCGCCGCGCCCTGCGTCCGGCATTTCTCCAGATATTCCTCGGACTTCGGCCAGGTCGCGGTCGGCGCCTCGATCTTGCTGCGTGCGCCGAGGCCCTGCATGATCACCGGGCGGCGGCTTTTCAGCGCCATCTCGATCATCAGATCGCCATCCTCAGGCGTCAGACCGCCAATGGCGCTGAAGGGCAGATAGCCGATCACACCACGATTGGCGCGGCCCACTTCTTCTGACAGCGCCACCAATTCCTTGTGCGCCGAAAAGCGGCTCGGCACCGGCCGGTCTTCCATGTCGAGATCGGTCGGCGAGTGCGAAGAGGACAATCCCGCAGCGCCGGCATCCATCGCCTCTTTCACCAGCGCGCGCATCGCGGCGATTTCGTCGTCGGTCGCTTCGCGCTCGCTCCCCGCTTCGCCCATCACCCAGCGGCGGATGTTGGAATGCCCGATATGGAAGGCGGCGTTGACGCCCAGCTTGCCCTCCCGCGCCGCGATATATTCCGGGAAGCTTTCGAACTTCCAATCGAGCGCCGCGATGGTGTTGGCGCCGATTTCCTCCACGCGCGTGAAGATCGAGCCCATGAATGGCCGATCAGCGGCGCGGCACGGCGCCATCGCAAATTCGCAATTGCCCGTGACGACGCTGGTGACGCCGTGGAAACAGGATGAGGTGGCGTAGGGGTCGAAAGTGAGCTGCGGATCGTAATGCGTGTGCATGTCAATGATGCCCGGCGCGACCACCATGCCCTCAGCGTCGATCACGCGCTTGGCTTCGCTCTTGTCGAAGCGGCCAATGCCCGCGATGCGCCCATTCTTCACCGCGATGTCCGCCTGACGCCGCGAGACGCCTGTGCCGTCGATCAGCAGACCGTTCCGGATGATCAGATCGTACATCTTCTGCCTCCCGCCTTCGCCGCGCCGCTTATTTCTTGTCTTGCGGGACGGGTTCGAACCGCCAGCCGTTTTCGTTCTGGAATGCATGACCTGCGGTGGGCGGCGCGAAATGCGTGCCAATGATCAGGCTCTTCTTCGATCCATATGTGTCGCGCACGTGATGGCGCATCGCGAGCGCGGCCTCGGCGTCGGAGTCCGCGTCGGATGCCCATTCGATCTCCGCCCACTGGATGGGATGGAAAATGATGTCTCCCGTGATGAAGGCCTTCTGCCCCTGCGAAATGATCTCGACCCCGACATGGCCCGGCGTGTGTCCGGGCGTCGGCACCAGATGCACATCCGGCGTGAGCACATGGTTCATCTCGACGAGATCGGCGAGTCCCGCTTCGACAATCGGCGTCACGCATTCGTTCAGGGTCGAGGCGTAGCCGAGTTCCTTGGCGTTGTGCCAATGCTCCCATTCCTGATGCGAGAAGAGATAACGCGCCTTGGGGAAGGTCGGCGCCCAGCGGTCGCCCTCCTTGCGCGTGTTCCAGCCGACATGGTCGAAGTGCAGATGGGTGCACAAAACGATGTCGATGTCGTCCGGCGTTACGCCCGCCGCCGCAAGGCTTTCTAGAAACGCGTTCGTCACCGTCATGCCCGCCATCACGTGCGGCCCGAGACAGGTGTCCACCAGGATGTTGAGCCCATGGCTGCGGATGAGCAGGCCGTGCACGGAGATAAGAAAACGCCCCTCTGCGTCGATGAAATGCGGCGCCAGCCAGTCCATATATTTTGCCACGACGTCCGGCGTCGCCTGCTTCATCAGCATTTCCGGCGGAAACGGATCGCAGCTCTCGGCGATGCGGATCACCTCGACATCGCCAATGCGCCAGCGCAGGGGCTTGTTCATTTACATCCTCCCTCTGGCAGAGCGCTCTTGTGGCGGCTCTTACCAATGCACCCGCAATTGATACCCGACACGACGCTTGCGGATCGCCTCCTCGCGCTCCGCGGCGCTGTAGGCTGGCGTCTCGGGCGGCAGATGCTTGCGCACATCGGCCACCTTCACCTTCGTCACAACCGGATCGGGCGCGTCGGTGGGCAGTTTCCAACGCAGCTGGATAATGCCCCATTTATTATGGGCTTTGTCGAGCCAATTCTGCACGCCTGGGTCCTCGCGGGAGATCACCACGCGCAGCTTGCCATCGGCATCCAGCCGGGCCTGCGCCTCGTTCAGGCTCGATTGACGGTTTGCCCAATCCACCGTGGCGAAGCGGTCATCCGCCACCAGCATCGACCAATAGAGACACTTTTGCGGCAGTGCGGTTTCGATGATCAGCGCTTCGTCGTCCGCGATGTCATAGGCGCCGTCATAATAGACCTGGTTCGGCATGCCGCCGATGCTCTCGATCTTTTTCGAGCGCGTCAGCACGTTCACGCCGTGATGTTCGCGATACCAGCGCGCCAGATCGATGTCGAAGCGCACCATGCCCTCGGCCCAGGGCCCGAGATTGGCGATGCGCCGGTCGGTTTCGGCTGGCGGCGTGTCCGGCGCATCGTCGAGCCGTTCGATCGCCAGACGCGCATCGACGTCATTGATCCAGTCCACCGAACATTGCCGCATCAGCAGCCGGCGCGTGCGCGGCTTCAATTCCCACCAATCGCCGTCATAACCCGTCGGGCGCTCCTGGCTCAGCATCACGCTGAACGCGCCGTCCGGGCCGATGTTGAGCGAGTCCAGATCGTGCAGGGTTGGCGGCACGGATGTGTCTCCCTCATGGCCCAGCAATTCATAGCTTTGTTGCGCGATTTCCGCGAAGCGGTTGCGGCCGCGCCAGCCGGAAATCCGATAGGTTCCCTTTGGGTCAATATCCGTCGTGCGATAGGTATAGTCCGGGCACGGACCGGCCATGTTCATCGAGATGTTCCAGGACGGCGTCCAGGTCGGCCGGCGCGGATCGAGCGCCAGATGGGAGATGTAGCCGCTGGCCACGCCGGACAGTGCAAGCAGAAACAGTTCGCGTCGCTCGTCCGCCGAAGGCGCCTCGCGGCCCCAGCGATTGATGAGTTGATGGCCGACCGGTGCGATATTGGCGAGCATCGCATCCCATTCCGGCATTTTTAGCGGACCGTCCGGCGCCGGCAGGGTTTGTTTCTTCTCGTTGCTCACGAAGCTATCCCTTCGTTCTCAGCCGCACGCGACGTTGAAGCGGTCAATGTAGAAATCGTAGTCGCGGCGGATCGACGTCACATCCAGCCCGAATTCCTCGGCGCTGTAGCGATGCGCGCCGTGCGCGCCTTCGCGGTTCTTGGCGTGCCAGGCCTGAAAGGCGCTGCGCATCTCGGGCGTCAGTTCGATCTCCATGAAGGCGTACACGCGCTCCAGCACGCCCATGTAATCGGTCACGAAGTCCTTGTGATGGATATCGAGGAATCGCTCCGGCCCCAGCTTCTCGCGCGCCGCGACGGCCTGCTTCATGCCGGTGAGCAGGTGATTGTGGATCTCCGCGCCGATCTTGTGGCGGCCCATGCGCTCGGCCACGTCCGCCGGGAAGAGCGACCGCACAAAACTGGCGTAAGACGGGACTGCCTTGGCCGGATCGCGGTGCGTGAACACGAACCGGATGTCCGGATAACCTTCGAGCAAATGATCGAGGTGGAATTTGTGATGCGGCGCCTTGAACAGCCAGCGATTGGGCGGTCGCGAGGATTGCAGCAGGCGGCAAAGGCGGGCGTGATAGCGGAACGTCTCGCGCATATCGTTGCGCCGCCACCAATCGTGATACGACCAGACCGGCATCGTCATCTGCTGGGCGCGGAATTGCAGGCCGAGCACTTCGGTGTCTTCGGCGCTGACGTCCGGATCCCAGATATGCATCACCGCCTGTTCGGGGTCGTTGCGCAGCACCTCATCGATCCAGGCGATGTGCGCAATGCGGCGCGGGTCTTCCATTTCCGTTTCCAGCACCGGCGGCGGCGTGGGGTGGCCCTGCTCCCACTGGCGCAGCGAGCGCAGACGCGGATCGAGCGAAAGCATATTGCCCAAGGCCGTGGTGCCGGTGCGCGGCAGACCGCAGATCGAAACAGGCCGATCGATCACGGCGTTTTCGGCGTCGGGGTTCTGCCGGAACCAATCCTCGACGCGGAGGCGGTTTTCCAGACGGCGCAGCAAGAGCGCTTGCGCCTTGGCGCCATCCGCAGGCGCGAATTGCACATCCTCGATCAGGCTGCGGCGCAGTACCTCCAGCCCATCCGCGAACGTGCCGCCGCCGAAATCCGATAAGCCTGTGCGGCTTTGGGCTTCGGCCATCAAATCTTCGACGGTGAGATAGGTCGCACTCATACGCCCAGCTCCGCCAGCATGGCGTCCAGATGGGCGATTGTCCGCCGCAGGGCCGGTTCAGCCCCCTCCTGCGTGATGGCGGGGCCGATGATCTCGATCTCAAACGGGCCCGCGTAGCCGGCCTCCAGCAATTGCGCGAACAGCCATTTCAGCGGGATATTGCCGTCGCCCGGGACGCGGCGGTTCATCCGCGTGTCTTCGCCCACTTTGAAATCGCTGACCTGCACCATGGCGATGCGGTGGATGTTCTGGCGGAACAGGCGCGGCAGATCGCGCTCGTACCAGCAATTCTGCAGTTCCAGCGTCACGCCGACATCCGCTTCATTGGCGAGCCACAATGTGTCGGTCAGCGTATGCGTGAATCCCAGCGAGCGATTTGCGATGGAATTGTTCTCTACAGCCAGTTTGATGGTGTGCGCCTTGGCGTAATCACGCGCTTTCGGCAGCGACGCGGCCAGCCTGTTGAACGCCTCGTCGGTGGTCATGCCAGGCGGCGTTGTCCCGGATGTGATATACGCCATCGGCGCGCCAAGCCGGACGGCTGCGTCAATTGCTGGTTTGATGATGGACAGCGCTGTGTCAGCCTCGATCATGGCGGACGTCGCGCTGGACGCGGCAACGCTGGTCACGGCAATCCCGCTCGCCTCGATCGCGGCAAGACCGGACTCCAGATCCTTTTCGATTTTCAGCATCGGAAACCCAAACTGATGCGCATCCAAGCGCTTCAGCATGGAGAGGTCATCGGCTTGCGTCTGGGAGAAAGACGAGATCGTGTTGATTGACAATCGGGGGTGCAAAAGGGGGCCTCCAGATGGTCGCACAATGAAAGCCGTTGTCTTTATTGTCGCTTCAGCGCCCCGCATTTCCATGATCGTGGAAAATCGGCCATCCAGCGTTGGCGCTTCGGGTCAGCCTGGGCGTATTTCGCGCGTGCGAAGGAATCCACGCATACATGTATCCGTGGATACGGAAACGCCATTGTTCGCCGTTCCCTCGCGGACGCTGCTGCCTCACTATCGTAAAAGGACTGGGAGGAACCGCATGCAACCGAGCGTCGCTACGGATCTGATCAGGCGCGCCTTGACTATCGTCGAGACGCAGAGGCCTGAAATGGCGGACGCCTATATGCACGTGCCGCTGGATTATTATTCCAATTCCGACCTGGCCGCGCGCGAGCGCGAAATCTTCGAAACCACGCCATTGGCCCTGATCGCCGCCAGTGAAATCGGTAAACCGAACGATTATCTGGTGCGCAATGCGGTCGGAAAATCGATTTTGCTCACCCGCGACGAAAACGGCAAGGCGCATGCCTTTCTGAATTATTGCCGCCATCGGGGCGCCGAACCGGCGAAGGGCTGCGGAAATGCGCGACGCTTTACCTGCCCCTACCACGCCTGGACCTTCGATAACCGAGGCCGCCTGATCGGGATGCCTCTGCGCGACCGGCATCAAAGCCTCGATCTGGCGCAATACGGCCTGGTCGAGCTGCCGTCTGAGGAGCGGCACGGATTCATATGGGTCGTGCTCCGGCCCCATCATCCCATCGACGTCGCGGCGCATCTGGGCGCACTGGATCAGGAAATCGCGGAACTGGGCTGCGCCAGCATGACCTATCATTCCAGCCTGGCGGAGCAACATCTGGAGGTGAACTGGAAAGCCGTCGGCGAAGGGCTTCTGGAAGGCATTCACGTACCGCACGTGCATCCGCAAACCTTCGGCCTGAACCCTCAGGCGACCAATGTGGACCTGTCCTTCTACGATCGCATCGGGCGGCACGTCCGCTATGGCTTCGCCATGTTCGATCAGGAGGGCGCCAAGCGCCTGCGCGCGACGCCAGAGGCGGACTGGAAGCCAGAGCGCGAGCTTGGCTGCGTCTGGCTGATCTTTCCAGGCCTGATGATCGCGAACGAGTTGTACGGCTTGCTCTACGCCGATCTCACCCCCGGCGCGGCGACCGGGGAATCCTATCTTCGCTATGGCTGGCTCAGTCCCCATGCGACCGGCCCCGGCAGCATGCCCTCGCCGGAACATATGGCGGCGCGCGCCGCGCGCGGCGTGGGCGAGGACAAGCCTGTTTGGGAGGGCTGCCAGCGGGGGATCACCCGAGGCGCGCACGACCATGTTCTGATCGGCCGCAATGAGAAAGGCCTTCAGCTGTTCCACGAAATCGTGAGCCAAAGCGTCGGCTATAACGGCCTGCGTTACGGCTAAACGCCTGGGCATGAAACATGCGAGGCTTTACAATTCCGCGTGGCGGAGCAATGGTGCTGAAAAGTGAGAACGTCATTCTCACTTGATAAACAGAGATTCTCGGGAGGGGTCATGGAGCGCGAGCTTCTGATGACCGGCATCGGCGGCCAAGGCGTACAATTGGCGACCCAGGTTCTGGCGCGCGCGCTGACGCTGGAGGGCCGCTACGTCATGTCGATGGGCACTTACGCCGGCTCAATGCGAGGCGCGAACACCGATACGTCGCTGGTGTTCGCGGATGCGCCGATCAGCGCGCCGCCATTGGTGGCGCGCGCCTGGTCGGCCATCGCCATGCATCACCGCTTCTGGCACGATTTGAAATCGAAGCTCATGGACGGCGGCCTGTTGTTGCTGAATATGCCGGTCGTGGAGAAAGACGCCGACATAACGCGCTTTCACTGCATCGAGATTCCGGCCGTTCCCATTGCGACCAATCTGGGCACGGCGCTCGGCGCAGCGATGGTGATGATCGGCGCCTATGCGAAGCTGACGAATTGCGTATCCATTGATGCGCTGCGGGAGGCGATGGCGAATTCACTGCCGCCCTATCGGCAGAAACACGTGCCCTGCAATATCGCGATGCTGGAAGCCGGCTATGCGCATATAACGCAGCCGCTGCGCGCCGTGTGGGAGGCTGCGTGATGGGCGCCACTACCACAACAACAACCCGCGGCACGATCACGATCGACATCGAGCTGTGCAAGGGCTGCGAATTGTGCATCCCGGCCTGCCCGATCGATGTGCTGACCATGAGCGAAGCGCGCAACGATCGCGGCGAGCGCTATCCCGTTCTGGCGCCGGGCTGCACCGGCTGCGGCGCCTGTTATTTCGTGTGTCCGGACTTCGTCTTCGGCGTTTATGAATATGTGACGCCGAAGGAAATTCCTGTTTCGGGAGCCGCGTCATGAGCCGCGAATTCGTCGAAGGCGCCGAGGCGCTTGCGCGCGCCGCCATCGACGCCGGATGCCGCTTCTTCGCCGGCTACCCCATGACGCCCTTCACCGAAGTGCTCGACCACATGGCCGAGAAGATGCCGGCGGCGGGCGGCGTCTGCATCAACGCCGAAAGCGAGCTTGAGGCGGTCGGCATGGCCTGGGGCGCCCTGTCCACCGGTGCGCGTGCAGCAACCGGCTCCGTCGGGCAGGGCCTTTCGCTAATGCAAGAGAGCTTTTCCGAGATCACCCGCGCGGAATTGCCGTTGGTCGTGTTCAACATGGCGCGCGGGCAGTCGGACTACTTTCAATCCACGCGCGGCGGCGGGCACGGCGATTATTACCACATCGTGCTCTGCCCGATCGATATCCATGAAGCGATCGAGCACGTTTATTTGGCGTTCGATCTGGCGGACCGCTGGCGCAACCCGGTGCAGATCTATGGCGATTATCTTCTGGGACATACCTGGGAGTCCGTCGATCTCACCTCGCGCAACATACAAACGCCTGCGAAAGAATGGGCGCTGGACGGTTCGCTCAACGGCACGGGCCGGGCGCGCAACATCAATTCGCTGGGCATGACCAAAGGCGCCAAGGGCATCGATCCCGAGACCTTCTGGAATCGCCTGCAGGAAAAGTTCCGCACGATCCAGGCCGCCGAGCCGCGCATTGAAACAGAGTTCACCGAGGACGCGCTCTATACCGTCGCGGCCTGGGGTACGGCCGCAAAGTTTGTACGCTTCGTGGTGCGCGAGATGCGCAAGGAAGGCCACAAGATCGGTTATATCCGGCCGATCACCTTGTGGCCCTTCCCAAGCGAGGCGTTCAAAGCCGCCGCGCGCGGGGCGCGCGAGATCGGCGTTTTCGAGATCAATGGCGGCCAGATGATCGAGGATGTGCGCCTGAGCCTTCTGGGGGATGCGCCGGCCGTCTCCATCGGCGGGATTTCTTCCGACTCGTCCGGCTTCGGCGTTGGGCCATTGTTGAACACCGCACGCATCCGCGAGATCATCGAGCGCCATTACGCACGCGTAGCCGCCGACCGCGCCGCCTGAGGGACAAGATCATGATCGTCATCGACACGACCAAGCCGCCTCAGGAACCCGCGAAGCAAAAGTGGGATACGCGTCCCGATCTTCTGATCGAAGGCGATCACGACCTCTGCCCCGGCTGCGGCGAGCCCATCGCCCTGCGCTGCATGCTGGAAGTGATCGAGGAAATGGGCCTGACGAAAGACGCCATCGGCGCCATAGGCATCGGCTGCTACACCGCGCTGACCTCGCTGCTCGACACCGATATGGTGCAATGTCTGCACGGCCGCGCGCCAAGCGTCGCCACGGGCATCAAGCGCATGCGGCCGCATAGCCTTGTTTATACCATGCAGGGCGACGGCGACATGGTGAATGAGGGCTTGCAGGAGATCATCCATTCCGCCGCACGTGGAGAGAACATCACCTGCCTCCTCCTGAACAACGGCGTATTCGGCGAAACCGGCGGCCACATGACCGCAACCACCGTGATCGGCCAACGCACCAAAAACACGCTGGAAGGCCGTGACGCCGCCTATCACGGGCACCCGATATCTATGACGGACCTGCTCGCGCCTCTGGGCGGTGTGGGTTACGTCGCACGCTCCACCGTCACCACGGCGAAAGACATCCAGCGCACCCGACGCTATTTCAAGAAGGCCTTTGAAACGCAAAAGGCCGGCAAGGGGCTTTCTTTCATCGAGGTGCTGACCATGTGCCCCACCGGCTGGTTCGTGCCGGTCCAGGAGGGCCCGGATTATCTGAACAAGACGATGAGCCCGGTCTTCCAGATCGGGGAATTCAAGGTCGACGGGAAAATCGTCACGCCGGAAGGTCAGGTGTAAGAATGGCTCGCCGCCCCGCCTCGTCCGCGAAAACTCCGCCGCCGTCCGATGGCGCGCGGACGACCGCGCAGCGCACGGTCGAACGCGTGCTGGCGCCGCGTTATGCGGTATATCTGGATGAGGTGAACCGTTTCATCGCCGCCTGCGTGAAGGTGATGAAGCGCACCGGCGACTTCTCGCCCCGCGTGAAGGAAGTGATCGACGAAGCCGGACTGTCCAATCAGGCGTTCTATCGTCACTTCACCAGCAAGGAGGAATTACTGCTGGCTGTTATCGACGCCGGCACGCGCGATCTGGATTCCTATCTGCGCCATCGCATGGGCGCCGCGAGTGAACCGGTCGGGCGCATCCGCGCCTGGGTGTCCGGCTTCGCCGCGCAAGCCATCAGTCCCGAAGCGGCGGCGGCGACGCGGCCCTTCATGATCCCCTCCGCGCGACTAGCCGACCGCTTTCCGGAATCCGTGCGCGCCAACGAAGAACAACTTACCGCGAGCCTTGTGGAAGCGCTCGCCGATGCGGTCGAAGCCGGCGCCGTGCGCGACGATATTGACCCTGTCGAGGACGCGCGCTTCATCTATGATCTGTCCAAGGAATGGCTGCAGCGGCAATTGACCGCGCCCCTGCTTCCCGCGCCTGCTGAGGCGCGGAAAAGCGCCCGCAGATTGGAGGCCTTCGTGGTCGCGGCGATCGGTGGAAAATAAAACAGTGGAGGAGAAGCATCATGACGGCGGAGTTGAGCCCACGTGAAATGATCGGCACGAAATTGCTGATGGAGAATGACCGGGTGCGTATATGGGAACTGGCCTTGGCGCCGGGCGAGCGCAGCACCCTGCATGAGCATGAGAACGACTATATTGTCGTGCAGGTGCATGGGGATAAGGTCGCCGTGGAGCCGCACCCCGACACCAAGAGCATTTACAAGACCTTTCAGGAAGAGCCCGTCATTCCGGGCCGCACGCTCTATGTCGGCAAAGGCGGCCTTGAAATCGCGTACAATTCTGGAAAAGAGCCCTATCTCGAATTGATCGTCGAGCTGAAGGGCTGAAAGTCACGCCAGCAATCGAGTCACGCGTCCTTGTCCTGGCGTTGCACTAGCGGCGCCGTGGGCGCGCCACGTCTGGCCACGGGAGGAATCCATGAAGGTCGTCATCGCGTACCCGGAGAAGTGGGAGACGCGGCCGCCTGAAGACGTTGCGCGCTATAATGAAAAGCTGCGCGCCATTAACCCCAATGCAGAGATCGTCATCGCGCCTTACGACGAAAGCGAGGAGTTGCGCGTACTGCGCGGCAAGCCGCCATATGACGAGGCCCGACGGCTGGCGCCGAAACTGACCGATGCGCAGCGTGCGGCGTATGCCGAGGCGGAAATCATTCTCACGCTCAATCTGCCGTTCGATATGGATCAAGTGGCGCCGAAGCTGCGGTGGGTTCAGTCTATTGGTGCTGGCGTGGCGCAATTGCAGTCGGCCGGTCTTGAGATCAACAACGTCACTCTGACGAACGCGGCGGGCACCGCTTCGGCGCCGATCGCGGAGTTCGTGCTGGCCCGCCTGTTGGAGCAATGGAAACTGCTGCCGCTTTATTCAGACATGCAGCGCGAGCAAAACTGGACGCCGACCTATGGTCGTGATCTGTCAGGCAGCACCCTGGGCATTGTAGGACACGGGGCCATTGGCGACGCCGTCGCCAAACGCGCGAAGGCCTTGGGAATGCGCGTGCTAGCGACGAAGCGAACGTTGACCCCAGATCTAAAAGATCCCTCCGTCGATAGGTTTTTCGCATTCGGCGACATGGCGAAGCTTCTGAGCGAAAGCGACGCCGTGGTGCTGGCCGCGCCAGAATCCGCGGAGACGTTCAATCTGTTTAATGAAAAAATGTTCGCTGCAATGAAGAAGGGCGCCTTCTTCATCAATGTCGCACGCGGAACGCTGGTCAACGAACCTTCGTTGATCGAGGCGCTGAAAAGCGAACACCTATGCGCCGCCGCGATCGATGTGGCGTCAGTCGAGCCATTGCCGCCCGGAAATCCGCTCTGGACAGCCCCCAATATCCGCATCTCGCCGCACAGCGCCGCAACGGTGGCCCGGTATTTTCACGCCGTCTGGGATCTATTTCTCGACAATATGGAGCGCTATGTGCGCGGCGAGAAGCTGCGCAACGTCCAATCTTCGGCTTATGTGGGCTAGAAAATGTCGCTGACCGTCGATGAAATTGTCCGCCGCAATGCGCTAAGCGTGCCCGACCGCGTCGCGGTGACGATGGAGGGCGTGGCGCTCACCTATCGCGAACTGGATACCCTCGCGAATCAAATGGCGTATGCGTTGCGCGCGAAAGGGGTTGGCTATCAGCAGCGCGTGATTTCATGGTCCGAGAACAATCTGCTGCTGCTGCCGCTGTTTCTCGCCACAGCGAAACTGGGCGCGGTGTTCGCGCCCATCAATGCGCGGTTGTCCGCTGAAGAAGCGGCGAAGCTGGTGCAATTGGCCGATCCGGTTCTGATCATCGTGGATGGTCCGCGCGCGGAACTGGGCGCGACGGTCGCCCGCGGCGCCGGCGTTCCGCTGCTGACGCTGGAAGATGCGGAGTCCGACTCGAGCCTCCCCGCTCTGGCGCGCGCGGCGCCCGGCGAGCCCGTGAAAGACCCGCAGCTCAATGAGCGCGATGCGCAGGTTCTGTTTTTCACCAGCGGCAGCACCGGCGTGCCGAAGGGCGTGATCCTCTCGCACCGCACCAATTTCATCCGCGGGTGGCAGGGACAATATATCGACGAGCCCCTGCGCATGGTGTGCATGTTTCCGCTCTTTCATATGGGCGGGTTCACGCTGGCGCTGCAGGCGTGGCAGACCCAAGGCGAAGTCACCTTCGTGCGCGCACCGATCGCAAAAGCGTTGCTGGATGAAGTGCAGGCGCGCCGCGCCAACCACCTTTATTGCATCCCCGCGGTATGGAGCCGTATTCTGGCCGAGGACCTTTCCCAGTGGGATCTGTCGAGCCTGAAAATCGCCGACACAGGCACATCCGCGACTCCGCCGGAATTGATCAAAGCGCTGAAGACGCAATTTCCAAACAGCCTGGTGCGGGTGTTCTACGGCTCGACGGAGGTTGGCTTTGTCGCAGGTCTTTTTGACGTAGACGTGCTGCGCAAACCCGGCAGCGTGGGACGGCCCGGCGTGGGCGTTGAAGTGCGGCTCAGCGACGCGGGGGAAATCTGCGTGCGCACGCATGCGATGTTCGACGGTTATTTCCGCAATGTGGAGGCGACGCAGCAGGCGATCCGCGACGGCTGGTATCATTCGGGCGATCGCGGCGCCCTGGACGACGAAGGGTATCTCTACATCACCGGGCGCCTGAAGGAGATCATCCGCAGCGGCGGGGAGACGATTGCGCCGGTTGAGGTGGAAAGCGCGCTCGCCGATCATCCGGCCCTGCGCGAAGTTGCCGTGATCGGCATTCCCGATGCGCAATGGGGCGAAATCGTCTGCGCCGCCGCCGTCCTGCACGAGGGCGCGCAGGTGACGCTCGAGGATCTGCGCGCGCATGTGGAGGGGAAACTCGCCTCCTACAAGGTTCCGCGGCGGCTGGAGATCGTGGAGGCCATTCCCCGCACCGCCGCCACCAACCAGATCCAGCGCGCTTTGCTGATCGAACGCATCCAGATCAAGACCTGACGTGCGTCCGGCCAGCAAGCGCCGGCTGGAAAGCTGGGCGACGGCGCGTTTCGCCTGTGTTAGCCTGACGCCATAAAGATAGAAACACCGGGAGGAGCACGATGGCGACGCAGGAAAAACTGTCGTTCTGCCGCATCTGCATGGGCGCCTGCGGCATGGTGGTCAGCGTCGACGATGACGGGCGCATGATCGACATCCGCGCCGACCGCGACGATCCGCAGACCCTTGGTTTCGCCTGCTTCAAGGGGCTGCGCGCGGTTGAGGCGCATGCGAGTCCTAATCGCTTCCTGCAACCGATGAAGCGCCTTGCGGACGGATCGCTCGTTGCCATCGATCTGGAAGTCGCGCTGGACGAGATCGCTGCGCGCCTGGCGGATATCCGCGCGGAACATGGCGGCGAGGCGATCGCGGGCTATAAAGGCGGCGGCGGCTTTTTCACCTCCTCCGCGGTGCTGTTGCTGAATTCCTTTTTGCGCGGCCTCGGCTCGCCCAAAAGCTATTCATCGGCGACCATCGATCAATCCGCCAAATTCGTGACGCATGGCCGCCTGGGCCTGTGGCCGCCGGGCAAACCGCCGGCAAGCCGCGTGGACGTGATGCTGCTTGTGGGCACGAATCCGATGGTCTCGGTCAATCCGCCCTTCGACGTGCGCAATCCGGTGAAGCGGATGAAAGAGGCCCGCGCCCGCGGCATGAAGCTGATCGTGATCGATCCGCGGCGCAGCGAGACCGCCGCCTTCGCCGATTTGCATCTGCAGCCATTGCCGGGCGAGGACGCCAGCGTGATCGCGGGCCTGCATCATATCATCCTGCGCGAAGGCTGGTACGACGCGGATTTCTGCGCCGCGCATGTCGGCGATCTGGAGGCGCTGCGCGCCGCCGTCGCGCCGTTCACGCCCGAATACGTGGCCGCGCGCGCCGACGTGCCGGCGGACCTTCTCTATCAGGCCGCGCGCCTGTTTACGGCCAAAGGACAACGCCCTCTGGCGGGCAGCTCGACCGGGCCGGATATGGGCCCGCACTCCAACGCCGCCGAACATCTGATCGAGGCGCTGAACGTGATATGCGGCGCGCTGGTGAAGGAAGGCGAACAGATCGCCAATCCCGGCGCGATCCTGCCGCGGTATCCGCGCAAGGCGCAGGTGATCCCGGCGCCGCGCTGGTGGGAAAGCGGGCCGAAAAGCCGGATCGACGGCTCCGGCTATATCGGCGAAGAGATGATGACCGGCGTAATGGCCGATGAAATCCTCACCCCCGGCCCCGGGCAGGTGCGCGCGCTGATTGTGCATGGCGGCAACCCGGCCTCGGCGGTGCCGGACCAGCGCAAGATCGTCCGTGCGCTGCGCTCCCTCGATCTTCTGGTGTGCATCGAGCCGAGCAATTCCATCACATCGGAGCTGGCGGATTATATCCTGCCGCCCTTCATGCAATATGAGCGGCCGGATCTGCCGTTCTGGCTGTACGAATACATGATCTACCAGGATGAGGCCTATACGCGCTACACGCCGGCTGTCGTAGCGCCGCCAGCGGGTTCGAAACTGGTGGACGATTGGTATGTCTTCTGGGGTCTGGCCAAACGCCTCGGCACGCCTCTGGATTATCTGGGAGAAGCGCTCGACCTCAATGCGCCGCCGACCACGGAAGATCTGCTCGCGCGCGTCGCGCGGCATGCGCCGGTCTCTTATGAGGAAATCAAGAAACACGACCGCGGACTGATCGTCGATCCCGCGCCGCAATTCGCCGAACCGGCGGACCCGGACTGGACCGGACGTTTTTCCGTGATGCCGGCCGACGTCGCGGCGGAAATCGCCCAGGCGCTGGACGCGCGCGAGGTGGACGATCGCTATCCCTACCGCCTGGCGGTGCGCCGCCTGCGCGAAACCTTCAATTCGGTTGGCCGCGATCTGCCGGCGACGAAGAAGCGCGTGCCCTTCAACAAGGCCTATATCAATCCAGATGATCTGGAAGAATTGGGCGCCGAATCCGGCGACGAGGTGGAGATCATTTCCGCCAGCGGCAGCATCGTCGCCGTGGCCGAAGCCGACCCCAGCTTGCGCCGGCGCGCTCTGTCCGTTCCGCACGGCTTTGGCGGTCTGCCCGGCGCGGCCAGCAATCGCGGCTATTACCAGGACGGCGTCTCGCCCAACCTCCTACTGGAGGACAATTTGCGCGAGACCATTAATGCGATGCCGCGCATGACCGGGATCAAGGTGGCGCTGCGCCGCGTCGGCCCCGGCGCAGCGGCGCCGGAGCCTTCCTGATCGGCAAAAGCGCGCGCGGCTAGCCGCGCGCTTTCACGCGGGCGCGGTATTGATGCAGCAGCGGCTCGGTATAGCCGCTGGGCTGGGCCACGCCATCAAAGACCAGCGCCCGCGCCGCCTGGAAGGCGAGGCTTGCGCCGGGATCGGACGCCATCGGCCGATAGAGAGGGTCGCCGGCATTTTGCGCGTCGACCTTCGCCGCCATGCGCAGCAGCGCCGCATCGACGTCCGCCGCCGAGACCACGCCATGCAAAAGCCAATTGGCGATATGCTGTGAGGAGATGCGCAACGTGGCGCGGTCTTCCATCAGGCCTATATCGTTGATGTCCGGCACCTTGGAACAGCCGACGCCCTGATCCACCCACCGCACCACATAGCCGAGAATACCCTGCGCGTTGTTGTCCAGTTCGGCCCTGATGTCCGCCTCCGACCAATTGCGCGCGCCCGCCAACGGGATGGTGAGCAGCGCGTCGAGGCTGGCGATGAGTTCGGCCCGGCGCGCCTGCTGGCGCGCGAACACATCGACCTTGTGATAGTGAGTGGCGTGCAAAGTCGCGGCGGTCGGCGACGGCACCCAGGCAGTGTTCGCGCCGGTCATGGGATGGCCGATTTTCTGCGCCAGCATGTCGGCCATGCGGTCCGGCATCGCCCACATGCCCTTGCCGATTTGCGCTTTACCGGACAGGCCGCAAGCAAGACCGATCTGCACGTTGCGATCTTCATAGGCCTTGATCCAGTCGCTGCCCTTCATGTCGCCTTTGCGCATCATGGCCCCGGCGTGCATGGAGGTGTGCATCTCATCGCCGGTGCGGTCGAGAAAGCCGGTATTGATGAACATGATGCGGTGGCGCACGGCGTGGATGCAGGCCGCGAGATTTGCGCTCGTGCGGCGCTCTTCATCCATCACGCCGACTTTCAGCGTGTGGCGCGTAAGGCCCAGCACATCTTCAATCGCGTCGAACAGATCGTTGGTGAAAGCGCATTCTTCGGGGCCGTGCATTTTCGGCTTCACGATGTAGACGGAGCCCTTGCGGCTGTTGTTGATCGGGCCGCCGCCCTTCAGATCGTGCAAGGCGATCAGGCTGGTGACGATTCCATCCAGAATTCCTTCGGGCGCTTCCGATCCATCGGGCAGAAGAATTGCAGGCGTCGTCATGAGATGACCGACATTGCGCACCAGCAGCAGGCTGCGTCCGGGCAACGTAAAGGTGGAGCCGTCGGGCGCCGTGTATGTGCGATCGGGACTGAGACGGCGCGTCATCATGGTGCCGTTTTTCTCGAACGTGTCCTGAAGATCGCCGCGCATCAGGCCGAGCCAATTGGCATAAGCGGCAACCTTGTCCTCGGCGTCCACCGCCGCGATCGAATCCTCGAAATCGCAGATCGTGGAGATGGCGGCCTCCAGGATCACGTCTGCAATATGCGCCGGATCGCTGGCGCCGATCGAGTGCGCGGCATCGATCACGATCTCGATATGCAGACCGTTATGGCGCAGCAGGATGTTGTCGCCCGCACGTCCAACCAATTGTGTGGGATCGGCAAGATCCAGCGCGCCGCCGCGCCAATCCGCCCACTTGCCGGATTTCAACGGCGCCGCTTCATCGAGAAACGCCTTGGCCCAGGCGATGACCTGCGCGCCGCGCGCCGGATCGTAGCCTTTGCCCGCAGGCGCGCCGGGAATTGCATCCGTGCCGTACAGAGCATCGTACAGACTGCCCCAGCGTGCATTCGCGGCGTTCAGCAGAAAGCGCGCATTCAGCACCGGTACGACAAGCTGCGCGCCGGCGGTGTTCGCCAGCTCAACATCGACATTGGTGGGGTCAACGGCGAATGCTGCTGGCTCAGAAACCAGATAGCCGATCTCTTTCAGAAATGCGGTGTAAGCGCCGATGTCCGCCGGGCGTCCGCGATGTTCCTTGTGCCACGAATCGATCGCTGTTTGAATGTCATCGCGCTTTTGCAATAGCGCACGATTGCGCGGCGTAAAGCGCGCAAAAATATCGGCGGTTCCACGCCAAAAATCGTCCGCCGAAATTCCCGTTCCCGGCAGCGCGCGGGTCTCCAGCAGGTCCACAAGGCTCTGCGCGACCTTCAGGCCGGCGCGATCGATCATCGTCATCTTCTATCCTCGAATCTCTCCGCGCTCAGCCTTGCGCCTTCAGGCCCGCCGCCGCGACGCCCGCCAGTGCGCAGATTTCGTCATTGTCCGACGTGTCGCCGGAAATGCCGACCGCGCCTGCGACTGCGCCATCTGCGCCGAGAACGATCACGCCGCCGGCGGCAGGGATGGCGCCATGCGGAAAGATCGGCCCCAGCGAGGCGACGAAGATCGGGCGATCCGCCGCCATTTCGCCGATCTTGCGCGAGGACACGCCCAGTTGCAGCGCGCCGCTCGCCTTGCCCATGGTGACGGCGAATCGGCCGCAGGACGCGCCATTCTGACGCTCAAAGGCAATCGGGTAACCGCCCGGATCGAGGACAACGACGCTTAATGGCTTCAGACCAAGCTCTGCGCCCTTCGCGAAACTGGCCGCTATGATCGCGCGCGCCTGTTCGATGGTGATTGCGGTCATGATGATCTCCTACTGAAACTGGGGCGCCAGCGCGGCCGGCGGCGGGCCGCCGTTGGCCCAATCGAGCAATTCGATAATGTGCACGACGGGCGTCCTGGCGCCCGATGCAATCTGCACCGTACAACCGATATTGCCCGTCGCTATGACGTCCGGCTGCAGGCGCTCGAGGTTCTTCACCTTGCGGTCCCGCAATTGGGTTGCGATCTCGCTCTGAACAATGTTGTAGATTCCAGCCGAGCCGCAGCACAGGTGCGGCTCAAGCGGCGTCACCACCTGAAAACCGGCCGCACGCAGCAAGTCGACAGGCGCTTTCGTGATCTTTTGACCGTGCTGCAGGGAGCACGCGGCGTGATACGAGACCTTGAGAGCGCGCGGCTGAAACTCCGGCGTCGCAGCTTCCGCGATAAATTCCGTGATGTCCTTCGCCAGGGCGGAGACCCGGCGCGCTTTCTCCGCGTATGCCGGATCATCCCGCAGAATAAATGCGTAATCCTTGATCGTCAGACCGCAGCCGGAGGCCGTGCTGATGATCGCGTCAAGACCGCCGCTCTCGGCCTCATGGGTCCACGCATCGACATTGCGCCGGATCGAGTCCCTGCTGTCGTCCTCCAGTCCCATGTGGTGTTTGAGCGAACCGCAACAGGTTTCCCCGCGCGCGAAGACCACCTCGTAGCCCGCGCGCTCCAGCAGACGGATCGTAGCGGCGCGGATCTCCGGGCGAAGTACGGGTTCGACGCAGCCTTGCAGCAGTCCGACGCGGCCACGTTTCGTGCCGGCGACTGGTTTGGGCTGAACGTCTGACTTTGGCGCCAGCGTCTTCGGGACCAGACGCAGCATCGCCGCAACCGGCCGCGTCCAGCGCGCCTTGTCGAACAACGGCGCGAGGGGCCGCGCCAGGGCGCCCAATTCCAGCGCGATGCGGAAGCGGCCGGAATCCGGCAGCAAAAACGCCAGCACATTGCGCATCAGACGCTCATGCATCGGGCGCTTATACTTTTCATGAATGTACGCACGCGCGTGATCGACGAGATGCGCGTAGTGCACCCCGGACGGGCACGTCGTCATGCAGGAATTACAGGACAAGCAGCGGTCGATGTGCTTGACCACTTCGGGCGTCGGCGCACGCTCGTTTTCGAGCATGTCCTTCATCAGATAGATGCGGCCGCGCGGCGAATCCAGTTCGTCGCCAAGCAGCGCATAGGTCGGGCATGTCGCGGTGCAGAAGCCGCAGTGCACGCACTTGCGAATGACGCCTTCGGAGGACGCCATCGCGGGATCGGCGAGCTGTTCGGGGCTGAAATTAGTCTGCACAGGACGTGTCCAGAAATCTGCCGGTTTCAAATACCCCGGAGGGGTCGAACGCTTCGCGCACCGCACGCTCGACGCGCGCGACGCCTGGGCTGGCCGGATGCAAAGCGGGAATGACGGTGCGCATCGCCGCCGGCGCGCGGACCAGCACCGCGTGTCCACCCGCACGCTCCGCCGTCGAACGTACGCGATCGGCGGCCTCGAGTCCGGCGATCCAGACCAGACCGCCAGCCCAATCGAGCAAATAGCCCTCGCCTTCGCCGCAAAGCTCCCGCGCCAAGCCGCCGCCGCGCGACGGCGGAACATGCAGGCGCCAAAGGATGCTGGCGCTGGACAATGGCGCGACGCTTTGCACGCTTTTCCAGAAATCATCAGCCTCGGCAGCATCCATGGGGCGAAGATTGCCGAATGGCGCCGTCAGCGCCGTAAGCAAATCCGCGCGCGCCCGGATCGAGGGCTCGACGCCTTCCAGCCGAAATACTGCGCGGGAATTCGCGCCGGGCACATAAGCCGAGGCGGCAATTTCAGCCTGACTTTTCATGGCGGCGTTCATAGCCGTTTGCGCAACATCAAGCGTGACGCGATCCAGCGCAAAGCTTTCGCACGCGCGCGGAGCCGGCATCACCTTCAGCGTCACCTGCGTAAGCGCGACCAGACGTCCCCAGCTGCCGCACACAAGTTTGGACAGATCAAAGCCGGTGACGTTCTTCACGACATTGCCGCCCGCGATGAAACGCTCGCCGCGCCCGGACACCGCCTCAAAACCCAAAAGATGATCGCGCGCGCCGCCGCGCGACAGGCGTCTGGAGCCGGCGGCGGCGGCGGCCAATGCGCCGCCGATCGTGCCGCCTCCACCTTCACCGCCAAACAAGCGGGCCTGATCCCAGGGCTCGAACGCCAGCATTTGGCCTTGCGCCGCAACCAGCGCCTCAACGTCCGACAGCCGCGCGCCCGCACCGACGCGCAAGATCAATTCGGCCGGGTCGTAATCGATCACCGCGGAGAAACAACGCATGTCAAGAATGTCGACGTCTCCCCGATCGCAACCAAACGCCGCTTTGCCGCCGCCGCCGCGAATCTCCAGCTTGCCGCCGGCGCCTGCGGCGTGCGCCATGGCTTCCGTCAGTTCACGAATGTCTTTCGGCGCAAACATGCAGTCAGAACCGCGGAATATCTGGAAAGCGCGTCTGCCCATTATGGACGTGCACACGCCCCATTTCGGCGCAGCGATGCAGCGTCGGGAAAACCTTTCCAGGATTGAGCAGCATCGCCGGATCAAACGCGCATTTCAGGCGCTCCTGTTGCACCAGATCCGTTTCGCTGAACATCGTGGGCATCAGATCGCGCTTTTCCACGCCAACGCCGTGTTCGCCGGTCAGCACGCCGCCGACTTCCACGCACAGACGCAAGATATCGGCGCCGAATTCCTCGGCCGTCTCCAATTGTCCCGGCTTGTTGGCGTCGTACAGGATAAGCGGATGCAGATTGCCGTCGCCCGCATGAAATACGTTCGCCACGCCGAGACCGTAGCGCTCGGACAATTCCCCGATGCGCGCGAGCACTTCCGGCAGGCGGCGGCGCGGTATGGTGCCGTCCATGCAATAATAATCCGGCGCCAGACGGCCGGTGGCGGGGAACGCCGCTTTGCGTCCGGCCCAGAATTTCAGGCGCTCTTCGTCGCTCTGCGATACCCGGCAGTAACGCGCGCCGTTGGCCCGCGCGACCCCTTCGACCTCCTGGATCAGGTGGTCGCATTCGGCTGAGGGACCGTCGAGCTCAACAATGAGCAGCGCCTCGACGTCCAGCGGATAGCCGGCGGAGACGAACGCCTCGGCTGCGTGAATCGCCGGCTTGTCCATCATTTCCATGCCTGCCGGGATAATGCCTGCGCCGATTATGTCCGCCACGCATTGGCCGCCGCCCGCGACAGATTCGAACCCCAGCAGCACCGCGCGCGCGGCCGCGGGACTCGGCAGAATACGCACGGTGACTTCAGTGACGACCCCCAGCAAGCCTTCCGAACCCACAACGACGCCGAGCAGATCAAGACCGGCCGCCTCCGCCTGACGCCCGCCGAGCCGGATGATCTCGCCGTCCATCAGCACCATCTCCACGCCGAGCACGTTGTTGGTGGTCAGGCCGTATTTCAGGCAATGCACGCCGCCGGAATTCTCCGCGACATTGCCGCCGATCGTACAGGCGATCTGGGACGATGGATCGGGCGCGTAATAGAAGCCGGCCTCTTCCACGGCGCGGGTAATGGCGAGATTGGTCACGCCAGGCTGCGCGACCACCACGCGGTCGTCAAAATCGATATCCAGAATTCGGTTGAACTTGCTCATACCCAGAAGGACGGCGTCCGCCAAAGGCAACGCGCCGCCGGAAAGCGAAGTGCCCGCGCCGCGCGGCACGACCCTGACGCCTTGGGCGTGGCAATAGGAAAGGATCGCGGAGACCTGCTGCACCGTTTCAGGCAGCACAACGATCATCGGCAGCTGACGATAGGCCGTTAGTCCGTCAGATTCGTAAGGACGCAGCTCCGATTCATTGGTGATGACCCCTTCCCCCGGCACGATGACGCGCAAGGCGGCGGCGATTTCATTTCGCCGCGCCAGAACGGCTGCATCCGGCTGAGGCAATTTCAACGACATGATCGGCGTCAGACATAAGATCCGGCGACACCATAGCGTGCAACGCATTATGGCAGTAGTAGTTAAATATTGAAAAGATAATTTCCTCAGAGGATAAAATGGACGCGGATTACGCGCTTTTCGCCCGCATCGTCGAATCCGGCAGCCTGTCCGGGGCCGGTCGAGAAATGCGGTTGTCCCCGGCGATGGTGTCCAAGCGCCTTGCACAACTGGAACAGCGCCTGGGCGCCCGGCTGATCTATCGCACCACGCGCCGGCTCAGCACGACGGATGTGGGGCAAGCTTTTTACGAGGACGTGGTCGCCATATTGGCGGCCTCACGCGCGGCGGAAGCCAAAGTGGCGGGGCGAGCCGACGCGCCGGCCGGCAGGCTTCGCGTCTCCGCGCCCACCTCCTTCGGGCGCATGCACATCGCGCCTCATCTCGCTGGATTTATTGAGCAATACCCGCGCGTCAATCTGGAGCTTTTGCTGACAGACGACTTCACCGACATTCTGGCGGAGCGCGTCGACCTCGCAATCCGCATCACGAACAAGATCGACGCCGCATTCGCGTCTGATCTTCTGGCGCCCAATCATCGCATCTTGTGCGCAGCGCCATCCTATTTGAAAGAGCATGGCGCGCCCAAGAAGCTGGAAGATCTGAGCCGCCACCATTTGCTGGCGGCCGCCAACCAAACGCAGTGGCGCTTGCAGGGACCGCGTGGCCAAAGGACAAAAGACATCCACAGCCGGGTCTCCACCAATTCAAGCGAGGTCATTCGCGAGCTGGCGGTCGGTGGGCTTGGCGTCGCGTTGAGATCGTCCTGGGATATATTTCGGGAATTGCAGTCCGGAGCGCTCGTCCGCGTCCTGCCGGACTGGAGCGGGTCGACCGACGTCGCGCTTTATGCGCTGCGACCTTATTCGCCCCTCGCCCCCATCAACGTCCGGGCCTTGATCTCGCACCTCAGGGACGTTTACGGGCCGAAGCCCTATTGGGAATTGGCCAGCGACGCGATGCAGAACAAAGTGCGCGCCTTAACTCGCCATAAGACCGCAGATGCAGTGCGTTAAAGCGTCGCCGATCAACGGCTTCTCGACGATGGAAATTGCGAGTTTAGAGGCGCCCCGCTGCACCGCCTGCGATGGGTTTGTCGTAATGAGAATGGCGGGCGTTCCAACCCCGGCCGCTCTCAACTGGGTCAACGTCTCCAAACCGGTCAAGCCTGGGAGGCGCTGATCAATTACAATACAGGCGCGATCATCCTGCGGTGGGTCATTGATCAGGGCCTCGCCGCTGGTTAACGCGACGACATTGTAGCCGTCCGCCTCAAACTTAAAGCGAAGGGACGCCAGCACGGCGGGATCGTCATCCACCAAAAAGAGGCGCCCAGGCGCTGAGACGGTAGCATCCATTGTTACAAAATGGAGGCCGCTCAAATTTTCTCATTGATCTGGGTCAATTCGGCTCAGGCCTGATTGCGGCCCATGGCCATACGCACGAGATCCGAAAGCGTGCGCGCCCGCATCTTTTCCATCACATAGGCGCGGTAGATTTCGACCGTGCGCGGGCTGATCCCCAGCTTCAGGGCGGTGGATTTATTGGACTCGCCTGACACGATCGCTTCGAAAACGTCCTTTTCGCGGTCCGTCAGCAAAGCGTAGCGCGCATCAATCCCGGCACGCTCGGCTTGGCGAGCGGCGTCCCCCTGCAGTTGCGTGCGGGCCATCTCGACAGCGTTGAGCAGCGTCGCGTCGTCAAAGGGCTTTTCAATGAAGTCGATAACGCCCGCCTTCATGGCCTCGACCGCCATCGCTACATCGGCATGGCCTGTGAGGACGATTACTGGAAGCTTGACTTCCAGGCGCTTGAGCTCCCCGACCAATTCCAGGCCTGTCATGCCGGGCATGCGCACGTCGGTGATTACGAGACCGCGACGCAAATTTTCAGCGTCCTTCAGAAAATCCAGCGCGGTTTCGTACGCGCTTACGTCGATATCGGACGCGTTCAACGTAAAGCTGAGCGAGTCCCTCACTGCTTCATCGTCATCCACGACGTAGACTACGAAATTCTCGCTCACAATTGTTCCTCATCTTCGGCAAGCGGAACGGTGAAGTGGAACGACGCTCCGCCAGCCGGGCTCGGTTCAGTCCAAATGCGGCCGCCATGGGCCTCAACGATCGTGCGACAGATCGATAGCCCCACGCCCATACCGTTGGCTTTGGTCGTGACGAAGGGCTGAAATAAACGAGCCGCCGTCTGCTCGTCGATACCGGGACCAGTATCTGAAACGCTGACCGTCGCCATACCATTTTTAATTGTGGTGACGACTTCAAGCTTTCCGCCGCCTTGTCCTTGCATGGCGTCCAGCGCGTTTCGCACAAGATTCACGATAACCTGTTGAATTTGCACACGATCTACAATCACATGGTCCAGATGCGGATCCATGCGGTAGGACACTTCGACATTGCTCTCTTTGGCGCCGACAAGAGCCAAACCACAAGCCTCGTGCACGACTTTGGCGAGGGATTCGACCGTGCGCTCCCCTTCGCCGCGCGCCAGAAAATCGCGCAAACGGCGGATAATGTCGCCCGCCCGAATGGCCTGATCCGCCGCTTTTTCAACCGCTGCGCTGACTTTGGCTTCGCTGTCCGGACCTCGGCCGATGAGCTTTCGCGCACCGTTCAGATAATTGGCGATGGCGCTTAAAGGCTGATTCAGTTCATGCGCGAGCGCCGACGCCATTTCGCCCATCGCGCCAAGCCTTGAAATGTGCACGACCTCAGCCTGCAGTTCCTGCAGACGCGCCTCGTTTTCCTGCCGCTCCGTCAGATCCCTGACGAAGCCGGTGAACATGCGTGACGTCCCCGTTCCGACTTCGCCTACCGCCAGTTCCATGGGAAACGTCGAGCCATCCATTCGTTCGCCCACCACGATGCGGCCGATGCCGATGATCCGTTTCTCACCGGTCGATAAATAGCGCTCAAGATAGACGTTGTGTTGAGTGCGAAAGGGTTCAGGCATCAACATGCTGATGTTGCGTCCTATCACCTCGCTCGAAGGCCAACCGAACATGTGTTCAGCAGCGCGCCCGTAGGACTGCACAACGCCCTGATGGTTAATCACGATCATCGCTTCTGGGGCGGTGTCAAAAATTGACCGGAGATGCGCCTCCCGCTCAGCCAGGGCGCGCGCCGCTTCTTCGCGCTCGCGCCGGCGCTCGAATGCCCATTGGCCCGTCGCTGCGGCGATCACGCCGATCCCGATAAAGGCCCAGATGAGCTTGGGATCGGAAAACCGATGGGCGGGCGACAATTGCCACCCCACAAACAAACCCAACGCTGCGAAGAACAGGCCGGCTCCTGCGCCTCGCCAAAGCGAAGCGGCCACAACCGCCGGCAAGAACAGCAGGAGCGCCGTGTCGAGGAGCAAGCGCGCCGGAAGGACCGTCGCCACCGCCGCCAAAGCGGCCGCCAACACGCCAAAAGCGAGCACGTCCGGAGTCAGCGCGCCCATCCACTGACGCAAAAAACCGTTCAAACGCTCCCGTATCTCAATGACTTGGGTCAGCAATACTCTCCCGGTGCGCCGCAGCGAAAGCGCTTCCGATTTCTATCTACGTGATTTATCACGGAATTTCCAGCCTTCCCCGGTCAATGGCCCGAGCTTTTTGACATAGGTATTTCTACTTAAGCGTCCATCCCGAATTTTCGGTGGCGGCGGCCGACTCTAGGGTCGCGGCATCCAAGGAGTTGACGCTCATGACCAATCAGCCAGCCGCCGATTTCATTCAATTGGGCCCCGATTTGTCGCTGCGCGGTACGCGCATGCATTTCGAGCGCGATGCGGAGATTTTCGGCGAGGATGAAGCGGCGGAGTATATCTACTGCGTGGTTTCGGGCGCTGTGCGGACCATGCGGTTTTCGAACGATGGGCGCCGTCAAATCCTCGGCTTCCATCTGCCGGGCGATATCTTTGGCATTGAGTTGGGCGACAAGCACAGCTTGACCGCCGAAGCGCTCTCGAGCACGGACGTGGTCATGGTGCGCCGTTCGCTTCTTGAAAAGGCGGCGGCGGAAGATCCCCGCGCGTCTCGCTGCTGGTTGGAACACGCCTCCAAGACGCTTAAGGCGGCACGGGATCATGCGCTTATTCTTGGCCGCAAGGGTGCTGCGGAACGGGTCGCCGCCTTCCTGCTGGAAATCTCACGCAAGCTGATGAACGGCCAGGAGCTCGACCTGCCCATGTCGCGCGCCGACATCGCGGATTATCTGGGTCTGACGATCGAAACGGTTTCGCGCAGCTTCACTGAAATGGAGCGGCAGCGGGCGATCGGACTGCCGCGGTCGCGCCATATCGTGATGCGCAATCCTTCGACTCTCGCGCTGGCCGCGGGCGCGTAAGGATCAGATTTTTTCCTCAATTCCTGAAACCGCCAATCCGTAGGCGGAGCGATTCACACTCGCTCCGCCTTCGCCATTTCTGGCGCAGGTCAATGTGACATCAATACCGGAATGTCGGACACCCGGCTCAGCGAACGCGTGACGCCGCCAAAAACAAACTCGCTCAACCGCGCCCGACCGTAGCCGCCGATCACGATCAGGTCTGCTTTCACCTCCAGCGCTTCGGCCAAAAGCGCTTCGCCGTTTTCACGTCCAAGCCCGTCGACATTGCGCAATGTGGCTTTGACCCCGCAACGCGCCAGGTGCGCCGTGATATCCAGGCCCGGCGCCTCGCCATAGGCATTAAAGTCAGGACGCGCATCGACCGTTATGACGCTGACCTCTTCGGCGTCGCGCAGAAAAGGCATCGAATCGCTTAGAGCGCGGGCGGCTTCCCGTTTGCCGTTCCACCCGACCGCAACGCGCCGTCCAATGGCCCCGCCCGACCACTTTTCCGGAACGAGCACAACCGGCCGGCCTGACCCGAACAGTAATCCTTCGAAAAGTTTGGTCCGGGAATCGTCCAGCCAGCTTCCGTCAGGACGCAACATCACAGAAAGTTCGGCATGGCGTGCATAAACCGCCGCAGCGGCGTCCACAGCCCCGGGTATCGCGGTCAGAACACGGGTCGCAATAGGAACCGCCGCTTTCTTGCAGCGCGCTTCCAGCGCGGACCGATCCTTCTCAAGCATCTCCTCGAACTGTTCGCCGACCTGCGCCCAGACAGAGGGCCCGAATACGCCGCCCGCCATGAGAACCGGATCAGGCTGCAAACCCAACAGAGTCGCCGTCGCGTACGCTCCTCCCGCGCCAAACGCTTCCAGCGCCTTCAGCACGGGCTCATCCGTCTCGGCTGAGAATACGAACCCCTGGATATCCCTGAACCCCATCACGCACGCTCCATTGCGAAGGGCGATTGACAAATTAAGAGGTGAGACGCCTAGCGCTTGCCGCCCACCTTGATCTCCGTCGTCGCCGGTTCGGCCCCGCGCATCAACATGGCTCCTATTGAAAGAGCCGCCATTACAAAGGATGCGAGCGCGACCCAGCACGCCGCGCAATGTCCGAACGCAACCGCGCCCGCCGCATGCCCCTCGCCGCACAATTGGGTTGCAAAATAGAGCGCGAACAGAGGCTGCATCTGCGGCAAGGTGAGGATGGCCATCACCGCGCTCAAAATGCTTAGATTCAGAAAGGCGACAAGCCACCAGGAATCGCCCAACGGAAGCGCGGTCCGGCGTTTGGATTTCATTGCAACCCCTCCTTTGGTCTAAGGCGACCATTCTCAAGCTGGCGTGCGCGCACCATAGAAATTATTCTAGCCTCGCACTTTGACTGAGATCAAAGCACTCGTCGGGGAATCGTCGATGAGTGAGCGCATCGAAATAGGGGACTCAGATGTCAATTCCCGCGGGGGCGCTGAACAAGCGCACCGATGCTGTTATCGCCAGCGTCATACTCTTCATCGGAGCCATCTTGGCTCTTCTCGGCGCCGCTCATGCGCACAATGGACCATTCGCCGTTCAAATGTGGACGATGGTGGTGGCGTTTGTGATCGGCCTGTTCACGCTCAGCGGCATATACGCTGAGGGCAAGGCCGTTCCCAAAACCAAATACGAAGACGGGGTCGTCAAGGCTGGCGTCATCGCAACGGTTTTCTGGGGCGTCGCCGGATTGCTTGTCGGCGTGATCATCGCGCTGCAACTCTCCTTCCCCTCGCTGCTCTATTTCCCCGAGCTTGGCTGGACGAATTTCGGGCGCCTGCGTCCGCTGCACACGTCCGCCGTCATCTTTGCGTTCGGCGGCAACGCACTGATCGCGACGTCTTTCTATGTTGTTCAGCGCACCTGCCGCGCGCGACTGGCGAGCGGCGTTTGGCCGTGGTTCGTCTTTTGGGGCTACCAGCTTTTCATCGTATTGGCCGGCACCGGCTATCTGATGGGCGTCACCCAGGGCAAGGAATATGCGGAACCCGCTTGGTACACCGACCTTTGGCTGACGGTGGTTTGGGTGGCGTATCTGCTTGTCTTCCTTGGGACGATCTGGCGGCGCGAGGAAAAGCACATCTATGTCGCGAACTGGTTTTACCTCGCCTTCATCGTGACCATCGCCATGCTGCACATCGTCAACAATCTGGCGATCCCCGCAGCGTTCGGCGACTATTTCTCGTATTCAGCGTTCGCAGGCGTCCAGGATGCGCTGACCCAATGG
>CAYNCS010000022.1:0-29679 GCA_964395875.1 uncultured Caulobacteraceae bacterium
GCGCACGAGGCGCGCGAGACCCGTGAGGTTTTCGGTCAGCACCGGATTGCGCTTGTGCGGCATGGCGGAGGAGCCCTTCTGGCCCTTGCCGAAACGTTCTTCCGCCTCCAGCACTTCGGTGCGCTGCATATGGCGGATCTCGGTGGCGAGCCGCTCGATCGAGGAGGCCATCACGCCGAGCGCGGCGAAGAATGCGGCATGCCGGTCGCGCGGGATGACCTGCGTGGAGACAGGCTCGGCGGCGAGGCCGAGCGTCTTGGCCACTTTGACTTCGACCTGCGGATCGACATTGGCGAACGTGCCGACGGCGCCGGAGATCGCGCAAGTGGCGATCTCTTTCCGGGCCGTGACGAGTCGCTCACGGTTGCGTTCCCACTCCACGTAATAGCCCGCGAGCTTCAGGCCGAACGTGGTTGGTTCGGCGTGGATGCCGTGCGAGCGGCCGATGGTCGGCGTGAATTTGTGCTCCAGCGCGCGTGTCTTGATCGCGGCGAGCACGCGGTCGACGCCCTTCAACAAGATGTCCGAGGCGCGCGCGAGCTGGATGGCGAGGCAGGTGTCCAGCACGTCCGATGACGTCATGCCCTGGTGCAGGAAGCGCGCGTCCGGCCCGGCGTTTTCGGCGACATTGGTCAGGAAAGCGATGACGTCGTGCTTCACCTCGCGTTCGATCTCGTCAATGCGGGCGGGGTCGAACGCCTTCTTGCCCTTCAGGCCGGCCCGGATATTCGCGGGCGCGTCCGCGGGGATCGTGCCCATCTCGGCCATCACGTCGGCGGCGGCCAGTTCGATCTCCAGCCAGATCCCGTATTTGCTGTCGTCGGTCCAGAGCGCCGCCATTTCGGGCCGGGCGTAACGAGGGATCATAATGCGTTCCTGCGGATCAAAGGTCTGAAGCGGGTGGCTTATGGCGCGCCGCCGCCGGGCGCAAGCACGGAGCTTTAGTACGCGGGAACGGCGTCTTCCAGTTCCTCGACCGGGGCGCGAACGACGCCAGTGTCCTCGCGCAAGGTTCTGGCGGCGCGCGAGAAATGCAAAGCGGCCCACAAATACGGAAGGATCAGGATGAACATCGCCTGCTTCAGCCCGGAGGCCGATGCGGCGGCGCAATAGGTCTCGACGCCGGACAAAACGCGGCTAGCGCAGGCCGTTGCGAAATCCAGCCCGTGGAACATCAAAGGCGGATTGAAATTTGCGGCGGCGAAAGCGTCCGAGAGACCGCCCAACGCCAGGGGGCCGACCCCAAGCCCAAACAGACCGATGTAAAACAACGCCCAGGCCGCGGTCAGGGCGCGCCGGTGCGGCGCCGCGGCGTCCTGCAGGCTGGCGAAAGCCGGGGCGAATTGCATGGCGTGAAAGGCGGCGCCGAGGAACATGAAAAAGACCAGCACCCAAAGAGAGGTCTGGAGCAGGCCTATCGCGAACATCGTTGCGGCGAGCAGACAGGCGATCGCGGGGACGCGCGCCTGAAAGCGCACGTCGCGCCGGGCCAGCACCTGTCCGATCTGGCCGCCGGCATAAACGCCGATCAGGGGGCCCAGCGTATTCATCGCCGCGATCGTGCCCGCGGCGGTCACGTAATCCAGTTCGAAATTCCGGCGCAGCATCGGCAGCATGTACTGCGCGTAGGCGAATCCGGTGAAGGCGGTAATCGCAAGACCGATCGTGAAATGCACGATGCTCGGCTTGTTCCGCGGGTGCGCGATTTCGTCGGCGGACAACGGTTTTGGGCGCGGCGGCCCGCTGCGCACCACAGCGCGGAAGAGCAATGCGGCGGCGATTCCGGCGCCGCCCGCGGCCATACAGGCCAGCCGCCAGGAGCCGCCTTCCTGAGCGGCCCAGGCGCTCAACAGCGCGCCCGCAACGCCGCCGATCGGCATGCCCAGGCCGAATGCGCCCATGGCGCGGTCCCGCGCGCCGGCGCGGAAATAGCCGGAGACGATGCAATGCGCCGCCGGCGTGATGCCCGCCAGAGCGATGGCCACGACGACGCGCGCCGCGGTGAATTGCCAGAAGTCCTGAGCAAAGCCCGCGCCGGTGGCTCCGGCGCCCCACAGGGCCAGCGACAGGGTGATGATCCAGCGCCGGTTGAAGCGCTCGGCCAGCCACGCCATGGGCACGCTGAAAACGGCGAAGACGATGGGGAAGACGGAGACGCAAATGACAGTGGTCTGGAAATCGTTGAGTCCGAATTCCTTCGTTGCGGCCTGACAGATGGTGGCGATCAGCGTCATCGCGGCAAAGCTCAGCGCGAAGACGACGAACAGCATCGTCATCATCCGCCTGGCTCCGCGCTCCGTCGGCGCTTCGCTCCCAAGATCCATATTCACCCCCAACGGCTTCCGGGGTCGTTGGTCGCCGTCTATGACGATTTTACGGCAAGTCTGATGACAGGGAAAAGCGCCGCCGCTGCTTTTCCTTAGTCTAAGCCGTCAGGTTTGTGCGTTTTCTTTGCTGTAACTCCATGACATCAGACAGTCGTCCACAGTTAACGCTTAGATTAGTCGACCCTGGAGGTAGACGGACATGGCGGATTTGGAAGCATTGATTACGCGCCACGACATTGAGTGCGTCTTGATTCAGTTTGCACGGGCCATGGACGCCCGGGACTGGCCGGCGCTTTTGGAAATACTGACCCCGGACGCCACTGCCGATTTCGGGCAGGGAATTGTGGAAAGTCCGCAGGCGATCGTGGGCGTTATTCGTTCGTATCTGGAGACATGCGGTCCGACCCAGCATCTTCTGGGCAACCTGCTCGTGGAGCGGGACGGCGATCAGGCGAAAAGCTGCTGTTATGTCAGCGACACGCACTTGGGCGGCGGCGCAGGTGCGCATCTGACGTTTTGCACTCTGGGCGACTATCACGACGTATGGCGGAGGATGGACGGACGCTGGCGTCTGGCGCAGCGCCGGAAATACAATCACGGCTTTGTCGGAACCATGGACGTCTTCACCCGGTCCGCTTGAGCTACATCAGTCCGAGCGCCTTGAAACTTGCGGTGAAGTTTGAGCCGATCACCAGATGATCGTGCACGGTGACGCCGACCGCGCCTGTTGCTGCGACGACAAGCTTTGTCATGTCGACGTCCGCCTTGGACGGCGTCGGATCGCCGGATGGATGATTGTGCACCAGGATGATGGAGGAGGCCGCCACCTCCAGCGCCCGGCGCGCGACTTCGCGCGGATAGACGGGCGCATGATCGACTGTGCCGCGATTGAGCACTTCGTCGGCGAGCAATTGATTGCGCCGGTCGAGATAGAGGACGCGGAATTGCTCGTGCGTTTCGTGGCGCAGCGCCCGCTTGCAATAGGAGAGCAGCGACGTCCAGGAGGAAATCACGTCCTTGCGCTTGGCTTCCTCGCGGCCCGCATGTTCGAAGGCCGCTTGAAGGATCTTGAACTCCAGCGCTGTGGCTTCTGAAACGCCGTCGACCTCGACCAGCCGGTGAACAGGGGCCGCGAGTACGCCGGAAAGTCCGTCGAAACGCTTCAGCAAGTCCTTGGCGAGCGGCTTCACGTCCCGCCGCGGGATCATGCGAAAGAGCAATAATTCCAGCAATTCATAATCGGCGAGACCTTCGCCGTTGGTCTTTTTGAAGCGCTCGCGCAGGCGCTCGCGGTGCCCGGCGTAATGGGGCGGGTCCTCGTCCTGCGTTTTGCCGAAAGGAAGCGCCGCGGATGTCCGCAATTGATCGCCGCTTTGGGGGGCGAACAGCGGCGCTTCCGAAAATTCAGGCTGCGGCCGCGCGGGGCCGCCCGCGCGACGCTTCGCCATCAGCCTTCGACCGCCACGAGCTTGTGCGGCGCATCCAGGCCCGCGGGCGATTTGGTGAACACTTCGAGCCCGGTTTCCGTGATCCCGACCGAATGTTCATATTGCGCCGAGAGCGAGCGATCGCGCGTCACGCTGGTCCAGCCGTCAGGCAGGATGCCGACGGCGGCCTTGCCCAAATTCACCATGGGTTCGATCGTGAAGAACATGCCCGGCCGCAAAGTGGGGCCTTCGCCCTGGCGGCCGAAATGCAGGACGTTCGGTGCGTCATGAAAAACGCGACCCAAACCGTGGCCGCAAAAATCACGCACCACGGAGCACCGGTCGGCTTCCACGAGGTTTTGGATCGCCGCGCCGATATCGCCCAAATTGCTGTTGGCGCGGGCGGCGTCCATGCCGGCGTGCAGGGCGGCGTAGGTGAGGTCCATCAGACGCATGGCTTTGCGTTTGACGGGCGGCACCGCGTACATGCGGCTCGTGTCGCCGTGCCATCCGTCCAGGATCACCGTCACGTCGATATTGACGATGTCGCCCGGGCGCAGCGCGCGGCCGGACGGGATGCCATGGCAGACGACGTGATTGATAGAGGTGCAGACCGTGTGGCGATAGCCCCGGTAGAAGATGCAAGCTGGCACGGCGCCATTGTCCAGCGTGAACTGCCGGGCCAAATCGTCCAGGCGTTCGGTCGTTACGCCCTCCTTGACCTCTCCGACCAACATGTCGAGGCAGGAGGCGGCGACGCGGCCTGCCCGGCGCATGCCTTCGAAATGTTCTTCGGAATGAAGCTTAATTTGCCCGGTGTTCCGCAAGGGGGCGTCCTGGGCTGCGGCGAAAACCATGGAATCAGACCTAAAAAACCGGAAAAAGCGCCCCTCGCCGGGGCGGCTTAAGCTTGAAGCGCTACTCTAGAGCCTTTCCCGATCAAAATGAATCAAATTGATCGGATAAGAAAGGCTCTCCTTCAGGGTTGCAGGGCGTCAGTCAGCCCTCGAACCCGTTCCGCTTGATCGCATCGTGCTCTAGCCCCGACCCATTGATAAGGCTATCACAGCGCATGTCGCAAAAAACTGTCAGCGCGGCGGTTCTACTGATCGGCGATGAGCTGCTCTCCGGTCGCACGCGCGATTCCAATCTCCAAGCCATTGCCCAGTTCCTTGGCCCTTTGGGCGTAGGCGTGGCGGAAAGCCGGACTGTGCCGGACATCCACGATAAGATCGTGGCGGCGGTGAATGAACTGCGCACGACGTATGACTACGTCTTCACGACCGGAGGCATCGGCCCCACCCACGACGACATCACCGCGGACGCCATCGCCGCGGCTTTCGGCGCCCCGATCGGGGAGCGGGACGACGCCCTGAAGCTTCTGATCGCCCATTATGGCGGAGAGGACCGTTTATCCCCAGCCCGGCGGCGGATGGCCCGGATTCCCGACGGGGCGGACCTGATCATTAATTCGACCTCCGGCGCGCCCGGTTTCCAGATGGGCAACGTCATGGTTCTGGCCGGCGTGCCGATCATCGCCAAGGCTATGCTTGAAGACGTTGCGCACCGAATCGAGGGCGCTGCGCCCCTTTTGTCGCGCACGGTTCGCGGCATGGGCTTGAAAGAAGGCGACTTCGCCGCTGACCTGGAAGCGCTGGCGCAGGACATGCCCGACCTTTCGTTCGGCTCCTATCCTTATTTCGAGCCAGGAAACATGGGGGCGAGCATCGTGGTCCGGGGCGTGGATTCCGTCCGGCTGAATCTGGCGGTTGAGCGTTTGGTCGCACTTGTCCGGAAGCAGGGTTGCGTTCCGGAAATTGATCCCGACATCAAGGGCTAGAATAGGGGCGGCGCCTTCGGTTCGGTCTCAGCCGGAATTTTTGGGTAAGCCGTGTTTCATTCGCGTGACTTTGAAGGCGTGACCGTTTAGGTCGGGCGCCGCGCCTTAGAACAGCCAAAGCTCTAGGATTCTCGTGCCGCCAGTGACCACAAATCGCCGCGCTGACATCGATTGGATTCGGGTCGCTGCGTTCGGTCTATTGATCGTCTATCACGTCAGTCTGGTGTACGCGCCGTGGGATTGGCACGTTCACAGCGGCCATACGGTCGAGGCGCTGCGGTACGGCGTGCTGGTCACCAATCCCTGGCGTTTGACCTTGCTGTTTCTGGTGTCCGGCGCCGCGCTCGGCTTCATGAGCCGCAACCGTTCCGTGAAATCGGTGATGGGGGCGCGCTTCAATCGCCTGTTCTGGCCGTTCGCGTTCGGCGTCCTGTTCATCGTTCCGCCTCAGGCGTGGATCGAATTCATGGACAAAGGGACCTGGAACAAGGGCTATATCGAATTCTGGTTCGCCCAGTTCCGGCCGGAGCGCTGGCCCAACGCCTTTCCGATGAACCATCTGTGGTTCGTCTTCTATATCGGCGTGTACAGCCTGGCTGCGCTGGCGCTGTTCGGCGACAAGGGTCGGCGCGCCGCCGTTGCGGACTGGCTGGAGCGATCCCTGTCCGGCTGGCGCTTGTTCGTTGTTCCGCTCGTGTATCTGGCCGTGGTGCGGCAATTGCTGGTCGGCTGGTTTGGCCTGTCGAACCATTTCCCGACGGACTGGTACAATCACGCGATGTCGTTTGCGGTGTTCGCCGGCGGCTTTCTGCTGGGCTCGCGGGAAAGCGTCTGGAGCACTTTGGAGCGACTGCGCTGGCGCTTTCTGGCGATCGCGTTGTTGGCCTTGCCGTTGCTCATCGCGAACGAAATGCACCCTGGCGGCCGCGCTTTCTTCAGCACCGTTCGCAATTCGCTGTTCGCCCTTGATCAGTGGAGCACGATCTGCGCCGTCCTGGGCTTTGGCAGCCGGCATCTGCGCAACGCCGATGGTCCGGTGCTGCGCTACCTGACGGATGCGGTTTTTCCCTGCTATCTGGCGCACCAGACCATCCTGGTCGCCACCGCGTTTCTGCTAAAGCCCTATGGCCTTCATGTGTGGCTGGAAGCGCCGCTGCTCATGGCGATCACGCTGGGCGGCAGCCTGGCGATTTACGAGACCGTCCGGCGCATCGATCTGATCCGGCCCCTCTGGGGCCTGAAGCCGCGGTCCAAGGCCGCGCCGGCGCCGCAGGGACCGGTGGAGGTCTATGCGGCCGGCGCCAAGCCGATAGAAGTCTATGCGACCACGCAAACGCCGCTGCAGCCCTATACGAGCAATCGGGAAGGGCGCACCGCCGTCCGGCGCTAGAAAGATCTCACAGCAGACCGGTTCGATAAAGGCTGGCTAACAAGCGTGCGGCGCCGCTCATTTGACGGGCCATGCGCCGCAGGGCATAGCCTGAAACGCTGGCCTGCCAGCGCGCACGTGGCGAAATTGGTAGACGCACAGGACTTAAAATCCTGCGACTACGGTCATGTGGGTTCGATTCCCACCGTGCGCACCAGCGTTCCGGCACGCATTTCCTGCTCTCGTTATTTCCAGTGCGCGGCGATGATCGCGCGTTCCTGTTCGATGTCGTAGGGCGCGCCCTCGATCATCGAGTCGATCAGGACGTTCACAGGCTCGGGCGCCACATTGGCGGCGGGCGCTTCGCCTTCGGGCGCATGCTTGGCCAGGACCTCGATGCGCCAGTCTTCCGACTCGCGGCATGCGACGCCGCTCATCACGCTGTTTTCCGCCCCGACCTCGAACTGCCGGCAGACGCCGCCGTTTCGGGCGGCGAACGTCAGGATGATGTGGGCCGGGATGTTCCGCCCAAGATGCAGCTCCTGGCCTGCTTCAGCGGCGTCGAGGAAACGGCCCAGTTCCACCCCGGCATAATTGCCGCGCATCGTCGCCACAACGAGATGGGGCGAGTCCGGGGACAGGGTGCTCGGCACGCTGATGCGCCCGATGAATACGCCTGCGATCAGCACCGCCAGCGCGGCCCCGATCCAGGCCAGGGATGGCTTCGGATTCGGCGCGGCCGCTCCGGCTGCGGCTTTCAGGATTTCGGGCGCCAGGGGCTGAGCCAGCGTGTCGTCGAACGCGGAGGCGGCGCGTTCGCGCGTTTGCTTGATGCGGGCGACGCGTTTCGCCAGCGCGGGACTGCGCGCCAGAGCAGCCTCCACCTCGGCCATTTCCGCGGGCGGCAGAAATCCGTCCGCGTACGCGATCAGTTTGTTTTCCGGAACGAAGGGGATGTCAGGCACAAAGCGCGGCCGCCTCAGGCGGCCCCTTCGGCCCTGCGGTTCGCGCCCAGCGCGACGTCGAGGACGCGACGGGCCCGCGCATGAATTTGTGCGGCACGTTGCGGAGAGATGCTCAGAATGGCGCCTGTCTGCTGCGCGCTGAGGCGTTCGATGACCATCAGGCCGATGACCACTCTTTCGTCGATCGGCAGCGAAAGGATCGCCGCCTTCGGTGAGGAGGACGGCAGGATTGCGGGCGCTTCAATGCAGTCTGAATTCGACAAATGATCACGCCACAGGGCGACCATTTCCGTGAACGCCTCGATGTCGAGCTGAGATTCGTGCTGCTTTGCAAACTTGCGCCAAAGATTGTCGTATGCGGCGGCGACGAGGCCGTTCGCACTTTCCGGCGCACCTTGCGTCAGGACGAGCGCAAAACGCCGCATCCGCGGCGCGAGCCGCAGCAGCTGGTCTTCCAAAGCAGAACGACGATGTCCCATGCCGGTCGCATCCAAGATCAGAGGCAAGTCGAGAATCGGAATTCTGCCTTAGACCGAAGAAATTAGATCGCTGAATTCTTCGATTTTCAACAAAAAACCGCATTTCGCATCTGCGCGGGCACTTGAAATATAAAAGCTTTGCATATTGCGGCGCACACAAACGCCGGCGCGCGAAGAAGCATGCGCGACGCGCGAAGGTTTCGCATTTGCTTCTGGAGATTGTCACGGAATCTGCGCTGCGCCTTCCGGAAGGCGGGGAATATGGCTTCCGGCGCCGGGAACTGAATGTGCATGCGATCCGGAAACCGTCCGCGGGCAGATCAAGCAAAAGAAAAGCCGCCGTGCTGCGGGCACGGCGGCTGATCTTTTTAAGCGAAACTGTACTTTCGCGAGGCGAAATTACAGAGCGCGCTTCAGCGTGACGAACACGCGCTCGTCGGCGATGTCCTTGTAGAACGTGTCGTCGAGGGTGGTGTCGCTGTAACGGAGGTCGAAACCAAAGCCGGAGACCGTGTAGGTCGCGCCGAGGTTCCAGGTGGTGTAGCCGTCGTCGCCACCGAGGTAGCCGGCTTCGAGGTCTTGGTAGCCGACGGCGCCCGAAGCGGACAGCGCCGGAGTGACCGCGTAAGCGGCGTTCAGTTCGCCGTACCAAGCGTCGCCCGTTTCACCGAAGGATTCCGGCGAGTAGAACACGGCGGCGCCGAGGGTCAGAGGCTCAACGGGGTTGATCGCGCCCTTGGCGTAGACTTCGAAGTAGTCGTATTCCGCGCCGGCGTCCTTAGCGCCCGGGTAGAAATAGCCGACGACGCCGATGTCCGCGGCGACAGGGCCGAGGGTCGGCTTGTAGCCAAGGTAGAGGTCGGTTTCGAGGCTGTCGCCCGCGAAGCCGAAATCGACGTTGGAAGCCCACACGCCCGCATAGAAGTTACCGTAAGCGGCGTCGAAACCGCCTTGCACAGCCGGGTTTTCCAGGGTCTGGGTCACGCCGCGGAACACATAGTCCGAGGTCAGCGCGATGTTTCCAGAGAAAGACCAGCCGGCGGCTTCTTCAGCCATGGCAGGTGCGGCGACGGCGCAAGCAGCTGCCGCGGTCAACAGTAATTTCTTCATTTCATTCCCCTCTTCGATGCCGCCAACATTTGTTGGGTTACGGGACAACAGCGTGGCGGCGTGAATCCGTCCTCACTGAGTCTGTTGCTGAACTGAACGAGAATTCGGCGCTCGTCACAGGGAGGCGGAGGACCGGACCTCGATTCAATTCAGGCGCCGAGATTCAGTGCACAATGCTTAGCCGCTGGTTAAAATCGATGCGGCCAATGATCAGGCGAACTGCTTCTCAGCACGTATTCCGAAGTAATCGCCAATGATTTGGGCGCAATACCGCACTGCAGCTAAGGCCGAAAACCGGGGGCGATTGTGCGGGCGGTGTGACACAAAAGCTTCGTTTTTGGCGTGCGATCTGTGCAAAACTAGCCTGAATAGCGCAAAAATTGCTCTGTCTTCGGAGCTCTTCCGCAAATCTCCGGCGCCGGCGACGCGATAAAGGCGCCGAGTCGGCCGATGAGCGGAGTTTTCGCGTTGACTCATCTCTGGTAGGGCGACCGCCGGAAAGCGAATGCCGTGAGTAAAAAACCTTCAAAAAAATCCAAAGGCGCGCCGCTGCAATTGGGGGCGGCCAGCATCATTGCGGATTCTCCGGAGAATGCGCGGCTCGACCGCGTGCCGAATCCGCAGCCGGATGCGCTCTATCTCGCGCGCTTCATCTGCCCCGAATTCACCAGCCTCTGCCCCGTGACGGGGCAGCCGGATTTCGGTCGCCTGATCATCGATTATGCGCCGGGCAACTGGTTGCTGGAGTCGAAGAGTCTGAAGCTTTACCTCTTCGCGTTCCGCAATCACGGCGCCTTCCATGAAGACTGCACCGTTGGAATCGGACGGCGGATTGTGCAGGAACTTGAGCCGCGTTGGCTGCGCATAGGCGGCTACTGGAATCCGCGCGGCGGCATTCCGATCGACGTTTTCTGGCAGACGGGCGAGCCGCCGAAAGAATTGTGGCTTCCTGACCAGGGCGTGCCGACCTATCGCGGGCGCGAATAGAGCCGGCTGCGTTGACCCGCATCCCGGGGCATGGAACTGAGCGCCAATCATTCGGGAGCAAGCGTATATGTCCGACGAGGAGCCCGGTTGGCGGATTCTGTCTGCGAAGACGCTTTACGACAATCCATGGATTCGCCTGCGCCGTTACGACACCGTCGCACCGACGGGCGCTCCCGCGGACTACGCGCTGATCCATTTCAAAAAGATCGCGATCGGGATTCTGCCTGTCGATGCGGACGGTTCGGTGCATCTGGTGGGACAGTCCCGTTTCCCCTTTGGCGCGTATTCCTGGGAGGCGCCCGAAGGCGGCTGCGAGCCCAATGAAGACCCGTTGGAATGCGCGCGCCGTGAAATGGCTGAGGAAGCAGGGGTTCAGGCCGAGCACATCCTGAAGATCCTGGAGATGGATCTTTCGAACTCGGTCACGGACGAACAATCAATTTGCTATATCGGCTGGGGTTTGAGCCCCGCGAACGGGGAGCTCGACGCCGTGGAGTTGCTTCGGCGCCGGCGCGTGCCGTTTCTAGAGGCCGTGCAGGAAGCGTCCGAGGGACTGATCCGGGACTCCCAGACGGTGGCGATGCTCTACCGGGCGCACCATATGGCCGTTACGGGACTTTTGCCCGCGGCGCTGGCTCAGGTTATGCTGGCGCGCTGACATTGGGCGCCGGCCGGGCCGGTGCGGAAATGGAGAGGCTTATGCCGGAAACGAATGTGATCGGCCTGGAGCAGAGCCAGCCCGTTTGGACCCGGCTGCGCGCCGAGGCCGCCGCCGCTGCGGCGCAAGAGGCCGTACTCGCGAGCTTTCTGAACGCCACGATTTTAAATCACTCCTCCCTGAGTGACGCCTTGGCGTATCTGCTGGCGCAGAAGCTCGGCGGACCCGAAGTCAGCCAATTGATGATGCGGGAAGTTTGCGAGGATGCATTGAGCGCCGATCCCGCCATCGCCGCGGCCGCAGAACGCGACATGCGCGCTGTGCGGGAGCGCGATCCAGCGTGCCGCTCCTATCTGCAGCCCTTCCTTTATTTCAAAGGTTATACGGGCCTGCAGGCCTATCGCATTGCGCACTGGCTCTGGAAGCAGGGACGGGAGACGCTGGCGTTCCATCTGCAGAGCCGGATTTCCGAGCTCTTCTCCGTCGACATTCACCCGGCGGCGCGCATGGGGGCCGGCATCTTCATCGACCACGCCCACAGCATCGTCATCGGCGAAACGGCGGTGGTCGACGACGACGTGTC
The DNA here is from genome assembly GCA_964395875.1 of uncultured Caulobacteraceae bacterium. Lineage (GTDB taxonomy): Bacteria > Pseudomonadota > Alphaproteobacteria > Caulobacterales > Aquidulcibacteraceae > JBEVJO01. The sequence goes on from CAYNCS010000022.1 coordinate 11,746, forward strand.
CATGCTGCACTCGGTGACCCTCGGCGGCACGGGCAAGGAGCGCGGCGACCGCCACCCCAAGATTCGCAGCGGCGTTCTCATCGGGGCGGGCGCAAAAGTGCTGGGCAATATCGAAGTGGGCGAGCGCGCCCGGATCGCTGCAGGGTCGGTGGTGCTGCACAGGGTGCCGCCAAATTGCACGGTGGCTGGCGTGCCGGCCAAGCCGATCGGCGGCGCCTGCTGCAACGACCCCGCAAAAACCATGGATCAGTGCTTCGAACCGGAAGGCTGAGCCGCTCCGCCCGTTAAGGGTTATTGTGCGGGGCGGCGCCGGATGTTATCGGCGCAGATCGCCGGCGCCCGGCGGCATGTGGGGCATCCTTCGTGAGACCAGACGAAATCAAGCGCGTAGAACGTTATTTGCAACGTTCGTTCGGCAACCAGAGCCTTAAGGTGGTGAAGCGCGCCAACAAGGACGATTCCGCGGAAGTCCTGAATGGCGATGAATTCATCGGCGTCGTGTTCCGCGACGATGAGGACGGCGAGATCAGCTACAGCTTCAATATGTCGATCCTGTCCATCGACCTTGAAGGTTGAGGTTCACGCCTCGCTGAACGCGTACGCGTTGTCGCGCACGTAAACATTAGGCGGCCGGCCGTTCTTCTCGAACCAGTCCCAGCCCTCCTTCAAGTTCGACCAGAAGTCGAAATTCGGATTCCTGACCTGCGCGCCGAGATTGGCGGCGCTCATGGCGAATGGGAACGCATGCACGCGTGCGATTTTCTGGCCGGCTGAAAAGGCCGCGGCCATGAGCGTCCAGATTTCCTCGATCGCGTCGTCGCCCATCGCGTAACAGCCGATCGAGACGCAATTGCCGTGGACCATAAGGGCCGAACCTGTGCGCCCGTGCGCACGGTCGTAGGCGTTGGGATATCCGAGATCAAAGGACAGGTGGTAGGCGGAGTAGGGATTCATCCGCCCTTCGGTGATGGCGTAGAAACCTTCCGGCGCCTGCCGGTCGCCCACTTTCAGCTTCGGACCGAGGCCGCCGGAAAACGTGCAGATCGGATAGGAGCGAAAGCGCACAAAACGCCGCACATCGTTCTCCACAAAAACCTCAAGCACGCCGGGGCGCTTCAGAATGCGCAAAAATACGGGCCCGCCGAGGCGAAGGTCGGCGTCCGCAAGATCAGTCTTCAGCGCGGGCGCCTTGCGTGTGATCGCGCGCGCCGACAGCCTGCTTTCGGGTGGTTTGCAATATGCGGCATGCGGGACGGCGCCGAAGCACAAGCATCCGAGCGCTACGGCCAGGTAGCGCCGGCGCTCCAGCTGCGGATTGCGCCGCGCTGCGTCGGGGGGAGGAGTCCGGTCCCGCATGCCGCGCGGACGCTCTGCGAATCGCAAGGCGAAAAGCGGGCGGCGGCGCGGCGAGAACGCCATTTTCTTTCGTTCGGCGCTCCCTGTTGTTTCGAGCTTTTATGCGCGGTGCGCCTCACGAAGCTGCGTAAATCCACGCATTCGCCAGAATTCAAACACGGGTTGTCCACGCGCCGCCATGCAGCCGCCGCAGGACGCTGAGATACCAGAGACGTCGCGCGGTTGCGTTCCTGATCGCTGCGGCAGGGAGCTGCGGCTCCCTCTGGCGTCCCAATGGAAGGGCGCGCTCCGTAGGACCTTCGACCCGAGTGCAGTGGGCGAGGCCAGGCGCGCGCTCTTCCCCTTGCGCATTATTTGCCGCAATTTGGGTCACGAACATTTATTCAAGGTGTGTGATGCCTAATGCTGTGTCTCCAAATGCGGAGCAGATCGAGGCCTGGAATGATGGCGTTGGTAAAGCGTGGGTGGCGAATGTCGACGCGCTGGACCGGCAGCTTCATCCGATCGGCGACGCAGCGCTCGCCGCGGCGGCAGTGAACCCGGGCGACAGTGTTCTCGACATAGGCTGCGGGGCTGGACAGACCACAATTCAATTAGCGCGCCTCGCAGGCCCGACGGGGTGGGCGCTGGGTATCGACATATCCGGCTTGATGATTAGCGCGGCTGGCGCCGCGGGCCGCATGCAGAGCGCGCCGAACGTCAGTTTCGAAATCTCCGACGCGCAGACGGCCCGCTTCCGGCAAGCGGCGTACGACGTGATTTTTTCGCGCTTCGGCGTCATGTTTTTTCAGGATTCCGTAGCGGCGTTCGCGAATATCCGCACGGCGCTGAAGCCGCAGGGGCGCCTGGCGTTCTGTTGCTGGCGTACGCCTTCGGAAAACCCTCTCATGTCAGATCCGATGCAAGCGGTGGCCGCATTCTTGCCGTCCTCCGCGGGTCCGCCGCCAGATCCGCTGGCGCCGGGACCATTCGCCTTCGCAGACGGAGACCGCGTGCGCGGCATCCTCGCTGCGGCCGGTTTTTCAAACATCTCCATTGAAAAATGGGACGGACTTCTGGGCGCGAACTCGATCGAGGATGCGGTGCGCATCGCGACCGAGCTCGGGCCTCTGGGCCGCCGTCTGAAAGAGCTGCGCGCTGATCCGGGTTTGCGCGACGACGCGCAGGCCGCCGTCCGGCAGGCGCTGCAAAAGTTCACGGGCAAGGACGGGAACGTGCGTGCGCCGGGCGCCGCGTGGATCGTGCGCGCTAATTGAAGCCTGCCGCCCGGCAAACAGGCCGCCGCAGCGCGCTGGCTCCGGCTGGGATGCGGAGGCGCTAACGACCCTGGCCTTGCTGGCGTAGCTCAATCGCCTTATTTCAAAGGTTTGGGTGGCGTTTGCGAATTTTCGTGGGATAGCCGCCTGGAACCGTTGCGGCAATCGCGCCGCCGCGTGTCATGCGCTAAACACTCTCGATGGACGATTTGGACCAGCCCCAAGCGGTTGATGATCTGGAAACCCTGCCCGAGGCGCCGGCGGGACTGAGCGGCGTCGATCTCATCAAGGATGAACTGAAGCGGCTGCCGGGCAGTCCGGGCGTCTATCGCATGTTCGATGCGAATGGCGAGGTGCTTTATGTCGGCAAGGCGCGCGATCTGAAAAAACGCGTGTCGTCTTACGCCAAGCTGCATGGTCATTCGAACCGCATCGCGCGCATGATCCGCGCCACGGCGGCCATGCATTTCGTCGTCACCAAGACCGAAACCGAAGCGCTGCTGCTTGAGGCGAATCTGATCAAGAGCCTGAAGCCGCGTTTCAACGTCATTCTGCGCGACGATAAATCCTTCGCCGAGATTCTGATCCGCACGGATCATCCGGCGCCCCAGATCCTGAAACACCGCGGCGCTCACACGGCCAAAGGCCACTATTTCGGCCCGTTCGTGTCGGCGGGGGCGGTGAACCAGACCCTCGACACCTTGCAGAAGGCGTTCTTGCTGCGCTCGTGCGCGGACACCGTTTATTCGAACCGCTCTCGCGCCTGCATGCTGCACCAGATTAAGCGCTGCGCCGGACCGTGCGTGGGTCATATCAGCGAGCCGGACTATCAGAAGCTGGTCGATGAAGCGGTGGCGTTTCTGTCGGGCCGCAGCGCGGAGCTGCAGGAAGCGATGGCGCGCGACATGAACGCCGCGGCCGAGGCGCTCGATTATGAAAAGGCTGCGCGCTATCGCGATCGCATCCGCGCGCTGGCCTCCGTTTTGTCCGTGCAAGGCGTGAATCCGCAGACCTTTCAGGAAGCGGATGTGTTCGCCGTGGCCGTGGAAGGCGGGCAGTCCTGCGTGCAGGTGTTTTTCTATCGCGCCGGATTGAATTGGGGCGACCGCGCCTATTTTCCCCGCCACCAAAAAGACGTGGAACCCGCCGAAATTCTGTCCGCTTTTCTGGCGCAATTTTACGAAGGTCATGCTGCGCCATCTCTGGTGCTGGCGTCCGAGGAATTGCCCGAGGCGAGTTTGCTTGAAGAGGCGTTGAGCGCGAAATCAGGGCATCGCGTCGAGGTGCGCGTGCCGCAACGCGGCGAAAAGCGTGAGTTCGTCGATCGCGCGTTCACGAATGCGCGCGAAACGCTGCGCCGCAAGATGGCCGAAGGCGCCACGCAGGTGCGGTTGCTCGAAGCGGTGGGGCAGGCGTTCGGCCTGCCTGAAACGCCGGCGCGGATCGAAGTCTATGACAACAGCCACATCCAGGGCGCGCACGCGGTTGGCGCCATGATCGTGGCGGGGCCTGAGGGTTTTGAGAAAAAGAACTATCGCAAGTTCAACATCAAATCCTCATCACTCACGCCGGGCGACGATTTCGGCATGATGCGCGAAGTGCTGCGCCGGCGCTTTTCGCGGCTCGTAAAGGAATCCGGCGATGCGCCGCCCGCGCCGATGGCGGGCGACGAGGGCGCCGCAGGGGTCGATTTCTCCAAGATGGACGAGCAGGGCGCCTGGCCCGACATCGTGCTGATCGATGGCGGCGAGGGACAGATCGCAGCCGTGCACGAGACCCTCGAGGAACTGGGCGTCGCACGGGACGTGTGCGTCATCGGCATCGCCAAGGGACCTGATCGCGACGCGGGCCGCGAGCGTTTTTTCATGCGCGGCAAGCCGCCCTTCCAGTTCGAGCCCAACGCGCCCGCTTTGTATTTCTTGCAACGCATCCGCGACGAGGCGCACCGTTTCGTCATTGGGGCGCATCGCGCCAAACGCAGCGCCGCGATCGCCGTGAATCCGCTGGACGAAATCCCCGGCGTCGGCCCGTCGCGCAAGAAAGCGCTGCTCAATCGCTTCGGCTCGGCCAAGGGCGTGTCGCGCGCGGGCGTCGCCGATCTGGTTCAGGTTGAAGGCGTCAACGCCGCTCTGGCGCAGCGAATCTATGATTTCTTCCATGAGGGACGCTCATGAGTTCGGGGCGTGCTTCGGCGTTTGCGTGGGCGCCAAACGCGGTGACCTATTCCCGTTTCGTCTTCGCGTTCATCCTCTTGTGCGGGGGCGTCTGGCTGACCGTGGCGGCTGCTGCGCCGGGCGCGGCGCCGGTCTGGTTTGGCTTAGGGGCGGCTGTGATTTTCGTCGTTGGCGCCCTTACGGACCTGATCGACGGCGCGTTGGCCCGCGCTTTGGGCGTTGAAAGCGAATTTGGCGCCCGGCTGGATCCCATGGCCGACAAAGCCCTGGCGTTCGGCGCCTTGTGCTTCGTGGCGGCGGCGAATTCGTATTCACCGATCATCGTGGCGGCGGCGGCGGCGATTGTGCTGCGTGACTGGTGGATTGATCAGCTGCGCGCGCGCCGGCCGCGTTCGGCGGGATTGAAGGTGACGCAGCTGGCCAAGATCAAGACGGCGCTCCTGTTCTTCGGTCTTGGATTTTTGTTCACGGGTTTACCGCCGTGGCCCGATTATTTGGGAAGCCTCAGCGATGGCCGCTGGACATATTCCGTCGGCGGATTTTTGCCGGGCGTGGCGCTGTTGTGGATCGCTGCGTTTCTGGCGGCGCTGACCGGGTGGCGCTATGTGCGCGCAGCGCGGCTTACTTCCGGCGGCGCATGATTTCGATGCCGGCCGCTGCGGCGGTCGGAAAGGCGCGGGGCTTTTCGATGCGCACTTTCACTGCGGCGGCGTGCTGTTCCGACAGGCAGGCTTCTGCGAGGCGTTCGGCGAAGGTTTCGACCAGGAAGACGTGTCCGGAATCGGCGATTTCCTGGGCGTGCGCCACGATCGACTCGTAATTGATGGTGTCGCCGATTTTTTCTGAATCGAAGCGGCGCGGGCTGTTCAGCTCGATTTCGACGTCGATGATCACAGGCTGCCTGGCGTGCTTTTCGTGCTGATGGACGCCGATCAACGCATCGATTTGCAGCCCGCGGATGAACACGCTGGAACGCTCCGCCGGCGGGCCGAGCGGGATGTTCGGGCGGGTGACGATCCCAAGCGGGCGAGGCGCCGGTCCACGGCTCATTCGACTATTCCTTCGACATCGGGGGTACGCCAGGCCAGGTGCTGGCCGCCGTCGACCGCGATCATCTGTCCGGTTACTGCTTCGGAATCCAGAAGATAGGAAGCGGCGCGCACAATATCATCGGGCTGTGCGCCGTGACCGAGAATTGTCGCGGCGCTTTGCTTTGCGAAATCCTCTGCGCTCTGGCGGATGTTGCGCATGGTCGGGCCGGGGCCGACGGCGTTGACGCGAATGCGCGGGGCCAACGCTTGCGCGAGGGTCGTCGTGGCGGAGAACAACGCCGACTTGGACAGCGTGTAAGAGAAGAAGCGCGGATTGAGCCGCAGCACGCGTTGGTCGAGGATATTGATGATGTCGCCTGTCGCATTCGCCGGCAATTGCGCCGCGAAGGACTGCGCCAGCGCGATGGGCGCGTTGAGATTAGCGCTCATGTGCGCGCGCCAGGACTGTTCGCTCAGGGTTTCGATGGAATCTTCTTCAAAGAGAGAGGCGCTGTTGATCAGAACGCCCAGCGTTCCGATAGCTTCCACAGCGCGTCCCACGAGCGCTTGCGCGGCGTTCCAGTCCGACAGATCGGCGTGGACGGCCTCGGCCTTTCCGCCATTCGCGCGGATAGTGCGCACGGTTTCTTCGGCGCCGGCGGCTGACGCGCTGTAATGCACCGCCACGCTGAAGCCGCGCTGGCCCAGGCTGATCGCCAGTGCACGGCCCAGCCGGTCGCCCGCGCCCGTAACCAGGGCGCTTGTGGGCCTGGCGTCGGCGCGGCGCATGGTCTTAGTCGACTTGGCCGAATTCGACGATGTTCAGGATGCCGAACAGAACGATGAAGCCAGCGATGATGTAGATAGCGGTCATGGGTGTCTTTCCCTTGCCTGCGCCGCAAAGCGCCACTGAAAGCGCTCATGCAGGAAATAAAGCGCCCCTTCAAGCCTTTAAGCGGCGGAATTGGTGGTGGGGGCCTACGCTGCGGCTGGAATCCTGGGTAAAGTGGAGCAAATTGCCGGTGCGGGGGACGATGCCGCGGAGAATCAGAGATCGCGCATTTCAAGCCTGGTGGCGTATTCGCCGCCCCATGACCCTGGGCGTGCGGGGGCTGGTGCGCGATTCCTCCGGGGGCGTGCTCCTCGTGAAGCATACCTATACGCCGGGCTGGCACTTCCCCGGCGGAGGCGTGGAGAAGGGCGAGACGGTTTTGTTGAGCCTGGTCCGCGAACTGGAGGAGGAGGCGGGCGTCCGCCCGACGGAACCGCCCGCCTTGATCGGCGTGTTCGCCAATGCGCGGAACTTTCCGAACGATCACGTCTTGCTGTTCGACATTCGCGCCTGGACGGAAATCCCCGCGACCTCCCGAGGCGAGATCGCGGCGCGGCGCTTTTTTTCTCTCGATGATCTGCCGGAAGACGTCACGGCCGGCACGCGGCGGCGGCTGGATGAAATCGCCGGCCGCATCGCGCCGAGCGAGGAATGGTGAGTGTTACGTCCGTTCGATCGATACCGGCGCTTTCGCCAGACGTTCGAACAATCTTTGCTGCTCTTTCAGCGGGCGCCAATCGTACAGCAGAACCTCCATCGGGCGCCAATTGGCTACCCATCCGAGCAGGATAAGCCCCTCTGATAGAAAACGGCCTATGGGGGAGCCTCTCATCAAGCCGGCGATGATCTGGCTCGCGCCCATACACAGCGCCAACACCAGGAGGCCGATCGCGAGATAGATCCGGCCCAGGCGAAACAGTTCGCGCAGATCGCGATGCGCGCGCAGCGCCTTGGCGTCGAAGTGGCGCGCCATGGCTTCGGAGAGATGGAGCGCTTCAGGACGATCCGCTTCGGCAGGCGGCGCGTGGACGACAATGCGCAGCGACGCCTCCCGAGGGGCGTCCCGCGCCCATTCCACGATGAACGTTTCCGCGCTGGGCGAAATGTCGCGGGTCGGCGTCGGGAACGGGTCGAGCGCATCGAACAGCGCGCCGATCGTTTCAACGCGCAGTTCGATCACGGCCGGCGAGAGCGCGTGCGGAGGGCTGGTCATTGCGCTTGGCTAACACCTGGAGCCCGCCGCATCCAGATCGCGATCAATTGCGCCGCGCCATTCAGCGCCGGAACGGTCCGCGCGGCAGGTTGAGGATTTCGGCGGCGTCGTAGCTGGTGGCGAGCGGGCGTCCGGCCTTTTTCGCCAGCGCGACCACTTCCTCGACCAACTCCAGATTTTTCGGCTTTCGCGGTCCGCAATAATCCTCAAGCCCAACGCGGATGTGGCCGCCTTGTTCGATGGCGATTTTTGCAAGGCCCGTGGCGGTGACGTCGCCGCCCAAGACGCAGACGGCCCAGGGAAGTTTGCTGCCGGCGTGCATTTCGCGATAGGCGGCGAGGCCCGTCGGCGTGGCCTTGATGCCCCAATACTGACCCTTGCTGCCGTCCATGAAATTGTAGTCGCCGGACATGTAGAACTTCACCATCGAGCCCTGCGGCATTAGCCCGGCGCGTTCATAGGCCAGCGCCGCATGCAGGAAATTCGGCTCGTAGATTGACATGGTCGAGCCGAGCTTCTTTTCGCGCAGGAAGGCAAACGTGTAATCGATCTCTTCATAGGGCGTGGCGTAGACAAAGCCGCTCTTGGGCACGCCCCGCTCATCGGTGACTCCGATATTGCACGAACCGGGATCGGTGAACGCCATGCGCGTGATGCCGGCGTCGGCGAGCATACCGATATGAGTCCAGCGGTCTTCCAGCGTCGGCGCCATCGTGCCGGTGGCGTGCAGTATAGCGTCGGGGCGCTTGGCCAGAACTTGCTTGTACGCGGCGGAGTATTGATCGGCCGCGGCTTGGCCGTACAGCGTGTAGTCTTCCAGGTGGCTGTGAAAGATCGAGGCGCCGGCCTCCAGACATTCCAGGATGTCCGCGGCGACTTCGTCGGGCGAACGCGGCACGTTGGGGTTATGTTTTTTGCTGGCGCTGCCGTTATGCGCGACCTCGATGATGAGCGGATCCATTGGCGCCTCCCTGCGCGTGTTTTGCGCTCTTGTCGGCGCTGGCGGCGATTGTTCAGATTTGTGCGCGGGATGGCAAGGCCCGCTGCGCCGCTTCGGCGATGAATTCGTGGGCGGCGTCGATCAGGCCGCTCAGCGATTCATAAACGCATAGGCTCTGCTGGGGAACGTAGAGAGGGGCCGCAAAGCCCAGGTCCAGGGATCGCTGCGACTTGAAATATTGCACCGGCACGCCCTTGCCGGTGAGGAATCCAGCCTCGAACAGGACGTTCTGATTATTGTCCGAAATGTCAATCAGGCCGAAATCGGCGTCCTGCAGCATACGGAGCAAAGCGGTTCGGGCGCAGGGTGCATCGACTTTCGCGGTGAATTCAAAGCATGGATGGTTTTGGCCTTCATGCGCTGTGTTCAGTTGCGCTTGCAGGCGGTCCAGGGCGCTCAAATAGTCGTCGTGGGCGTAGCTGCCGCAAAGCGGCCGGAAGGCGTGGCTGGCGAAGACATGGAACTTCCGGCGCGTGGAGCCGAAGCCGGCGGATTGCTCTTTGATCACGCGATCTCCGCTCCTTGCCGGGCTGGAAGACTAAATCCTTCCGGCCAGAGCGTCGTCTCATCCCAGAGCGCCTTATCGATATTTATGGCGCCGTCGAGCCTGGCGTTCGTGAGGCGCGCACCTTGCAACTTTGCGCCTTCGAAATTGGCGCCGGAAAGGTCCGCGCCGATCAGAACCGCCTTTTGCAGATTGGTTTCATAGAAACGAACGCCCTTGAGCCTTGCATCGCGCAGGCTCGCCTCGCTCAAATCGGCCTCGAAGAAATCGACGTTCTCCGCGACGACGCGCGCCCACCAGACGTTCTTGAGTTTGGCGCCGCTCAGATTGTAGTCGGACAGATTCAGCAGCGGTTTGAAACTCTCGGCGCCGGGCTTTCCGGGCGCGGCGGGCGCACGCAGCTTGAAGACCGCGACGACTTCTTCGGCGATATATTTCGCTACTGCGTCGTTCAGTTTCGGATCGCGGATGACGGCGATCATCACGTCCGACAGCACCTTCAATTCGGAAGCCTGTGCGTTTGATTTGGCGGCGACGGAATCGCCGGCGCCGGTGATTTCCCGAACGCGTCCCAGGATCGAGGCGGCGGCCGCAAGTTGTTTGGTCCGGTTGACGCTGCCCAGTCCGGCCATCAGTTTGATGTTGTGCTCCTCGCGCTGGATGGTGCGTTCCTGATCGAGCTTTCTTGCCTGGGCCGTGTCGAACGACTGCCGGAACCGATAGCCGAAGACCGAAACGATCAAGGCTACGGCGCCGGAAATCAGGGTCGTGAGCAATCCGCTCCAGGGAATGAGGAATCCGAATTTCGAGGAATTCGTCCTGTTGACCTCCCGCAGGGATTCGACTTCCTCCTGCAGCTTGGAAATTTCCCGGCACAGCTTCGCGCTTTCGAGCTGGTCCGACGTCAGCGGTCCGGCGACGTCGAGTTTGGCGCATGCCACGGGAAGCGATTGCGCCGCAGCGGGTTCGGCGGTGGGCTGGGGCGCTTCCTGCGGCGTCGTCGCCAGCAGATAAATCGGCAGCAGCAAAATCATCGGCGACCTCGCTTGTTGGGGCCGCAAAACAGCAGCTCGCGCGCGCCTGTCCGCTTGGCGTTGAGACAGGGCGTCGAGTGGGTTGCACGGCGACGTCGCGGGCGACCGTATCTTCGAGAGGCGGGTTCAGCAACCGCACTAGCGTTGCGGCGGATCGGCGGAATCCGATTTGTCGGCGTGTGTTTCTGGTCCCACGGCGCGAGGGGCGGCCGTCAGCAAACCGTCAAGCGACTTTGCCCAGCGCCTTGCGGATTGAGTCCACGATCTGGTCGATCTGGCTCTTTTCCGCGATCAGCGGGGGAGAGAGGGCGATGATGTCGCCCGGCGCACGGATCAGGACGCCGTCATCGAAGCACATCCGGAAAAGCTCGGCGCCGCGATAAGGTTGGCCCGCCGGACGCGGTGCGATCTCGATGCCCGCCATAAGGCCCATATTGCGGATGTCGATCACGTGTGGGGCGTCGCGCAGGGAATGGACGGCGTCTTCGAAATATTTCGAGATTTCGGCGGCGCGCTCGAAAAGACCGTCGCGCTCATAAATGTCCATAGTCGCGAGGCCCGCGGCGCAGGCCAGCGGGTGACCTGAGTAGGTATAGCCGTGATAGAGTTCGGTCGGAGAGTCCGCGTGCTCCATCATGGCGTCGTGGATTTCTTGACGTACGGCCACGGCGCCCATCGGCACGGCCGCATTGGTCAGCGCTTTGGCCGTGGTGAGGATGTCAGGCGTGACGCCGAACGTATCGGCGGCGAATGGCGCGCCGGTGCGGCCGAAGCCGGTGATGACCTCGTCGAAGATCAGCAGAATGTCGTGCTTGTCGCACAATGCGCGCAGACGTTTCAGGTAGCCTTTGGGCGGCGGCAGCACGCCAGTCGAGCCCGGCACCGGCTCGACGATGACCGCCGCGATGGTGGAGGCGTCGTGCAGCGCGACGATGCGCTCCAGCGCGTCCGCCAATTCGGCGCCGTGCTCGGGTTCGCCGCGTGAAAAGGCGTTTTTCTCGGGGTCGTAGGTGTGGGGCAGGTGATCCACCCCGGTCAGCAGCGAACCGAAATACATGCGGTTCTTCACCATGCCGCCGACGGAGATGCCGCCGAAGCCCACGCCGTGATACCCGCGTTCGCGTCCGATCAGGCGCGTCTTCGTGCCTTTGCCGCGCGCGCGTTGATAGGCGAGGGCGATCTTCAAAGCGGTGTCCGCGGATTCCGAGCCGGAATTGGTGAAAAAGACCCTGTTGAGTCTCTTCGGCATCATGCCGGCGACGCGGTCCGCGAATTTGAAGGCCAGCGGATGGCCCATGTTGAAGTTGCTGATGAAGTCGAGTTCGGCCGCTTGCTTCTGGATGGCCTGCACGATCTCTTCGCGGCCGTGGCCGGCGTTCACGCACCAGAGACCTGAGGTCCCGTCCAGGACCTTGTGCCCGTCCGAGGCGATATAATGCATGCCCTTCGCGCCGACGATCATGCGCGGGTCGGCCTTGAATTCCCGGTTGGGGGTGAAGGGCATCCAATAGGATTCGAGGGAATTGGGTCGGGAGTCGTCGGACATGGCGGTCTCGCTTAGCGGCGCAAATTCGGCCTTTGTGGATTAATCCTAGCCCCTTCCTGTGCGCGGAGGGAGGGGCGCCTAAACAGTGATCACAGATCACGAAGTCGGGGCGCCGGTCAATGCCTCCGATCCTCGTTCCCGCAAAAGCCGCTACAAACGCGTCCAACCTTCAAAAGCGATTGACAAGGAAAGACGTCCGGCTGTTTCTTGTGATCACAGAATATAAGGGGCCCGATGCGAGACCTTGCCGAGGTTCTCAGTGGTTTGGCGGCGCTGAAGGCGCCGGAACACGCCATAATCGACGGCGCGCTCAGCGCCGCCGCGTCGGGGGCGACCTTTACGAACATCTCTCCCCGCGACGGCAAGAAGATCAATGACGTCGCGGCCTGCGACGCTCAGGACGTCGATCGCGCCGTCGCCGCTGCCCGGAGGGCTTTCGAAGACGGGCGTTGGCGCGCGCTGTCTCCGGGGGACAAGAAGAAGATTCTGTTCCGTCTCGCGGATCTGATGGAGGCGGATGCTGATCATCTGGCGCTTCTGGAGTCGCTGGATGTAGGCAAGCCCATCGCCGAATCGCGGAATGTGGACATCTCGCTTTCGATCCAGACCGTGCGTTATTACGCCGAGGCGCTGGACAAGATTTACGGCGAGGTTGGCCCTGTCCCCGAGGGCCGGTTTTCCTACGCGACGCACGAACCTTTGGGCGTGATTGGCGCCATCGTGCCGTGGAATTTCCCGCTGCACATGGCGATGTGGAAGGTCGCGCCGGCCCTTGCGATGGGCAATTCCGTGGTGCTGAAACCGGCGGAACAATCGCCGCTTACCGCATTGCGCATGGGCGAACTGGCGCTGCAGGCGGGCGTGCCCGCGGGGGTGCTCAATGTCGTGCCGGGTTTGGGTGAAACGGCGGGACAGGCGATCGGCCGTCACATGGATATCGATCTTGTGGCGTTCACGGGATCCGGCGCCGTCGGCCGGCGGCTGATGGTGTATGCAGGCGAAAGCAATCTGAAGCGCGTGAGCCTGGAGCTGGGCGGCAAGTCGCCGCAGATCGTGTTTGCAGATTGCCCCGATTTCGACGCCGCGGCCGAAGCCGCCGCCTGGGGGGTGTTTTACAATCAGGGCGAGGTGTGCACCGCCGCGTCACGCTTGCTGGTGCATGAAAGCGTCGCCGGCGCCTTTCTGGAGAAAGTCATCGCGCGGGCGTCCGCGATCAAGGTGGGCGATCCGCTGGATCCCGCCACGCGTTTCGGCGCCATAGTGTCGCAGGCGCAGATGAACACGGCGTTGCGCTACATCGAAACCGCGCAAGCCGAAGGCGCGCATCTAGCGTTGGGCGGTGCGCGGACGCGCGAAGAGACGGGCGGCTATTACGTGGAGCCGACTGTGTTTTCCGGCGTCGCGCCGGGCTCGACCCTTGCGCGCGAGGAAGTGTTCGGCCCGGTTCTGGCGATGATGACGTTCAAGACCGCCGACGAGGCGTTCGCGCTCGCCAACGATACGGCCTATGGCCTCGCCGCTGGCGCCTGGACGGCGAATGTCGATCTGGCGTTTGCGGCGGCCAAGCGGCTGCGCGCCGGCCTGGTGTGGGTGAACGGTTGGGACATTTGCGACATCACCATGCCGTTCGGCGGATTCAAGCAATCGGGGTTTGGGCGCGATAGGTCCTTGCACGCGCTGCACAAATATGCGGACTTAAAAGCCGTATCGTTCGCTTTGAGGGGAGGCGCCTGACGCTGCGCATGAAGCTTCGCGCAACGCCGGGTGGAGAGTTGAGTTACACATGAGTTCGCCGCTGATCGCCAGTTCTGAAGAAGCGAAGAAATTCCTGGATGCGCATCCGGGGGTGGAGTTTTTCGAGGTCCTGTTTTCGTCCATGACCGGCGTGCCGCGCGGCAAGAGACTGCGCCGTCATGAGATCATGGCCGTCTATGAAACTGGCCGCTTCCTGCCGGGATCGGTCCTGGTGGTCGACATCACTGGTCAGGATTGCGAAGAGACCGGTCTGGTCTGGGATGATGGCGACGCCGATCGCGTGGCCCTTCCGGCGCCAGGAACGCTGACCCTGGCGCCGTGGCTCGGCAGTGACGTCGCGCAAGTGGTGCTGTCGATGTACGAACTCGACGGTACGCCGAATGATCTCGATCCGCGCCATGTGCTGCGCCGGGTGATCGAGCGCTTCGAGGCGGACGGTCTCGTTCCCGTCGTGGCCTGCGAGTTGGAATTCTATCTGCTGGATGTGCGCCGTACGCCGGAGGGGGGCGCGCAATTGCCAGTCGATCCACTGACCCAGGAACGCCCGGGCCTGCACCAGGTCTACGGCATGCGTGAATTGGAGGAAGTGTCCGGTTTCCTGCGCGATTTGTGGGCCAGCGCCGATGCGCAGGGCATTCCTCTGGAAGGCGCGATTTCCGAATATGCGCCGGGACAATTCGAACTGACCCTGCGTCACAAGCCCGACGCCTTGCGCGCGGCCGACGACGCGCAGCTGTACAAGCGGCTCGCAAAAGGGGTGGCGTTGAAGCACGGAATGGAGGCCACCTTCATGGCCAAGCCGTTCGCCGAGCGCGCGGGCAGCGGTCTGCATCTGCATGTCAGCGTCAATGACAAGGCCGGAAAGAACGTCTTCGCCAGCGAGGACCCGGCGGGATCGCAGAGTTTGCGCTGGGCCATCGGCGGGATGAAAAAACTGCTCGCCGAAAGCATGGCGATCTTCGCGCCGAACGCGAATTCGTATCGCCGTTTCCGCGCCAATTCCTATGCGCCCGTGGCGCCGACCTGGGGCGTCAACAATCGCACGGTTTCCTTGCGCGTGCCGGCGGGTGGGCCGAACACGCGCCATGTCGAACATCGCGTCGCCGGGGCCGACGCCAACCCCTATCTGGCCCTCGCCGCGCTGCTTGCTGCGGTGCATTACGGCATTAAGAACAAGGTTGATCCTGGTGCGCCGGTGGTTGGCGACGGCTACGCCGCCGCCGCCGAATCCGGAGATCGCTTGCCCACCAATTGGTATGCGTCGGTCGATCTGTTCGAGCGTTCCGACGTGCTGCAGGACTATCTCGGCGCGCGCTTCTGCAAAATGTACACGGCCGTAAAGCGTATCGAGCAGGACCGCTTTTTCAGCCGCGTCACATCCGCTGACTATGACTGGTATTTGCGCACAAGCTGACGCCCGTCTTGAATTGGGCGTTTAGGCTTCTGCCAGGGAGAAGAAGAACGTTAGACTAACTCAGAAAGCGACCGCTCGGGCGGCGAAGGAGGCGTTTATGAAGGTGACCCCAGAATTTCTCAAATCGGCTTCGCGCCGGGGCCTGTTGCAGAGCCTGGGCGCTGCCGCGGTCGGGTTGACGTTCGGCGGCGCGCTCGCCGGGTGCGGAGAGAAGAAGGCCGCGGTCGGCGCGAACGGCGAAGAACCCAAGCTGAACTTCTACAATTGGGACACCTATATCGGCGACACCACGCTGGCGGATTTCAAGACCGCCGCCGGCATCGACGTCAATATGAGCCTGTTCGCCACGAACGACGAATTGTTCGCGAAGCTCAAGGCCGGCAATCCGGGCTTTGACGTGGTCGTTCCGTCCAATGAATTCGTGACGCGTATGGCGGAAGCCGGCCTTCTTGAGCCGCTGGACCATGCCAAGATTCCAAACATCAAGAATATCGATCCGGCGTTCGCGGACGCCGCGTACGATCCGGGCCGGAAATATTCGATGCCCTACACCTGGTTGGTGCTGGGCATCGGCTATCGCAAGTCGAAGGTTAAGGGGATTCCAGACAGCTGGAAGTACCTGTTCGATTCCGATCAATACAAGGGCCGCATCGCGCTGCTTTCGGAATCCGCCGACCTGATCCGGCTTGCGGCGAAATACAAAGGACATTCCGTCAACGGAATTCCGCCGGAATTGGTCGCCGAAATTGAAAAAATGCTCATCAAGCAAAAGCCGAACGTCAAGGCTTTCCACGAGGACAACGGTCAGGACATGCTTCTGGCCGGCGATGTGGACCTCGTCCTCGAATATAACGGCGACATCGCACAGGTGATGAAGGAAGACGCCGACCTGGACTTCATCGTGCCGAAGGAAGGCAGCCTTCTGAACTCCGACACGCTCGTGATCCCGAAGGGCGCGCCGCGTCCGGACAACGCGCACCAGTTCATCAACTTCCTGCTCGACGCCAAGGCTGGCGCGGACATCTCGAAGAAAATTCTCTATCCGACGCCGAACGCCGCGGCCAAGGCGCTGATGCCGGACGATTACAAGAACAATCCGGTGATCTTCCCGCCCGCCGACATTCTCGCCAAATGCGAATACGGCGCGTTCGAGGGCGCCGAGAAGGCGCAATTGTACGAAGAAGTCATGACCAAGATCCGCGCAGCGTAAGCGAACGGGCAGGGGAGCGCGATCGATGGAGCAACCTTGGAAACAGGCGAAAGCCGCATTCGCCGCGATATTCGCACCGCCGGTCTTCTGGCTCGTGGTGTTCTTTATCGCGCCAATGGCGATCATCTGGCTGTATTCTTTCGGCCAGAACCAGGGGCTCACCGAGATCGCGCTCACCGGCACATTCGACAATTATACGCGGGCGCTGGAGCCTCTTTATCTAGGCATTTTCTGGAAATCGATGGTGGTCGCGGCCGTGACCACGCTGCTTTGTCTGATCGCAGGCTTTCCCGTGGCGCTGGCGATCACCTTCGCCAACGAAAAGACGAAAGCATGGCTGCTGCTTCTGATCATGCTGCCTTTCTGGACCAATCTGCTGATCCGGACCTACGCCTTGATCGCGGTGCTGCGGACCGAAGGCTATGTGAACATGAGCTACCATTGGCTGTGGGACCATTTCAGCGTCCTGCGCACGATGGTGGGGTTGCAGCCGCTGGGCAATTTCGAGCCCATGGAATTGCTGCACAACAATTTCGCGGTAATTTTCGGGCTGGTTTACGTGCACCTGCCGTTCATGGTGCTGCCGCTCTATGCGGCGCTCGACCGGCTCGACCGTTCGCTGCTGGAGGCCAGTCTTGATCTGGGCGCGGGTCACTTGCGGACTATCTTCATGGTGGTCGTACCGCTGGCCCTGCCGGGCATCATGTCGGGGATTCTGATCACCTTCATTCCTGCGCTCGGCGCCTATCTGACGCCGGATCTGCTGGGCGGACCGGATAGTCAGATGATCGCCAACGTCATTGAGCGGCAGTTCAAGCGGGCGAACGATTGGCCGTTCGGCGCCGCGCTCTCATTCCTGTTGATGTACATGACTTTCATCGCCATCGCGCTGCAGGCCATGTTGCAAAAACGCAGCCCGGGAGAACGCGCATGAGCGACAGCATCCCGACCGCCAGCGTGACGCCTGAGGCGCTGCCGCCTTTGCCGAAAGAGCCGCTCTCCGGGCCCGCTTTGTCTGACGCGAAAGTGGTGCGCGACGCGCCGGGGCCCCTGGAATATCTGCGTCGCTGGCCGCTGCGGGTGTGGATCGCGGTTGTTACGGCGTTTCTTTACGTGCCGTTGCTGACGCTGATGATCTTCAGCTTCAATGACAGCCGGCGGAACATCGTCTGGAAGGGCTTTACGCTCGATTATTACAAAAAGGCGCTCAGCAATGAGAGTCTGATCCAGGCGTTTGTGAATTCACTGACTATCGCAGCGGTGTCGACGCTGCTGAGCGTGATCCTGGGCGCCATGGCGGCGTTGCTGTTGTGGCGCTTCCGCTTTCCGGGCAAGACGGCGCTCGACGGCGCCATGGCGTTGCCTATCGTCGTGCCCGAGATCTGCATGGGCGTCGCGCTTCTTGTGTTTTTCGCGCGCGTTCTGCCGTGGCCGCAGGATATGTTCTGGCCGCTGAATTTGGGCGCCATCATCATCGCGCACATCACCTTCTCGTTCCCCTTCGTCGCGGTGGTGGTGCGGGCGCGGCTGGCTTCGTTCAATCGCGAACTGGAGGAGGCGGCGAAGGATCTCGGCGCCAGCGAGTGGCAGACCATCCGTGACGTTGTG